>JAKAUG010000393.1 GCA_021827805.1 Bacillota bacterium
GCGTTGGGCGTGAGGAACTCGGGATCCACCAGGCGGCCGCGACGGCAGAGGAGCCCGCCGCCCAGGGGGCGAGCGGCAAGGGCCTGGAGGGCGCGCCCACGCCTCGGCAGGCCGCGGCCCGCGCCGAGTCCTCGCGCCGCTAGGCGGGCCTTCCCCCGAGGTCGGAGGGCGACGGTGGCCCCATCGTCCGCAGCAGGGCCTGCACGACGGTGGGATCGAATTGGCGGCCGGAGTTGGCGAGCAGGCGCCGGACGGCCTCCGCTTCGGGTAGGGCCTTGCGGTAGGGCCGGTCGGAGGTCATGGCGTCGAACGCGTCAGCCACCGTGATGATGCGGGCCTCCAGCGGCAGCGCGGCCGCCGCGGCGTGCCTGCCCTCCTCGGTGTCGAACTCCGTGTGATGCGCCCGCACCAGTCCGGCCAATTCCCGCAGATGCGGGGAGTGTTGCAACAGGTCCCCGCCCACGTCCACATGCCGCTCCATGGCCTTCCACTCACCCTCGTCCAGCGGACCCGGCTTCACGAGGACCGCGTCGGGCACGGCGACCTTGCCGATATCGTGCAGCAGGGCCGAATCCCGGAGCTTTTCCTGCTGCAACTCGTCGAACCCCATCTCCCGGGCGATGCGCACCGCCAGCTCCGCCACGCGCGCCGAGTGCTCCCCGGTGTATGGATCCTTGAAGGCCAGCACCTCCGCCAACACGCCGGCCATCTCCGAGCGGAAGCGCTGGGTCTCCGCATACAGCTGAAAGGTGAAGCGCACCGCCAGCATCAGGGCGAAGACCACCAGCAGCCCCAGCAGGTGCAGCTGCGCGTAGAGGGCTTCCCCGACCACTCCCACGAGAGCGAAGATCAGGGCGTTGATCCACAGGCGTTGCAGTCGGTCCATGAACACCCGGGGCAGGGACTGCCCGTCGAGCAGGGCCTTCAGCAGCGCATAGATGAATAGATTGACGGGGGTGTAGGCCACGGCCATGACCACGAACGGCGGGACGAGCCAGACGGTGAATCCGCTGTTGACGACCCTGCCGCCAGCCAGCACGTAGCCCATCGCGGCCAGGAATGCGGTTGCGGCCCACATGCCCGTGTTCAGCACGACGGCCCGCAGCGAGCGGAAGATGAGCGAGCGCCGCACCAGGGCGACGCCCAGCGTGCCGATCACCTTGATCCCCACGGCCGGCCAGGGCCCCAGCACGCAGATGCTGAGGAAGGTGACCAGCGCGGCCACGGACAATTCGCCCTTGGCCGTGGGGATGCTGAGGTAGGTGAAGACCCCGGTCATGATCAGAAACGCCAGAACGGTGGGCAGTGAACTCGGGGTGCGCACGCTGTCCGCCACGGCGAGCGCGACCCCCGCGAGGGCCACCACCCAGAAGGCGGCCACGAGCACGTACGCCGCCAGTTGCCTGTCCCGGGAGTTCATGACCCGCGTCCCTTCATCAACGGTTCCAGAATATGAGCCGGCCGAACGTGGTCCATTGCCCTCTACCAGCCGTCCCCGTAGTCCGCACCTGCGGCCAAGGCCGCGGCGACCACGCCAAGGAGAACCAACACAATGCGCAGAGCCTTCACGTCATTTCAGCCCCTCTCAGAAGCCAGGGGGCTCTGCTATGAACGACCGTGTTACTCTCGCTCCTGATTCGGCCGGCGAAAACCTGCACACGAAAGTCGAGGATGGCCGGTGCACATCACCCCGCTGTCGAGATTCTGGCAGAGCGCGTCGATTCCTGCCAGTTGAAGGGTGGCGGGAGACCCTCCCGAACGGGTCCGCCCACCGGCCGCGTTCGCCCAGCCAGGTGCGCGGAGTGCGCGGACCGGAGCCTGGACGCTGCGGCCGGGTTCCGCGACGATGTTCGGTGCGGCCCGGCGGCGGGGGAGTGCAGAACGGTTGCTGGCTTGCCGATCTGTTGTGGCATCCATTGTGATGGCTCCCCACGGCTGGTGCCGCGGGCTCCCCGGTTCGACGCGGGCGGCGATCCGTTCCCGCTCCCCGACGGCTGCGGCCCAGCCGTTTAGGGCACGATCCAAGATGTTCTGTGCCGCGTCATTGCCCGGGTCTGCCATGAACCCGCGGCAGGCGCGGATGTGTGTCCGCGCTGATGGACTTCAGGACCATGGCGCCACAACGGCCGCACTTCTGACGCGTGAACCGCGCGAGCATGCGGGACAGCGCGGCGCCCGGCGCTTTCAGCCTTGGATTCGAGAAGGTACACTCTGGGAGTGGGCCCCCAAGAACGGCATTGCATACCAGACCGCCTGGACGTGGTGGAAGACCGGGAAACGGAGTCCGCAACCGGCCGCCGCGGCGGTCGGCAACAACAGATGATGAAAAGGGGAACGGAAGTCCGGTGATCGTCCTGGTCGCGCGTGAGCTGATGATCACCATGCGGGTGCAGGGATTGTTGCGGAACGTGGGCGCGGATCTCCTGGCGCTCGAGCCGGATGCCGTGGCGATCCCCGCCCGGCTGGCTGCCCTCCAGCCTCGGGTGGTCCTGCTGGATCTCACGGTTCCCGAGGAGGTGCGGGTGGCCTGCCTCGCCGCGGCGCAGGCGGCCGGTGCCGCGGTGATCGCCTTTGGTCCGCATGAGGACGCCGCGGCCCTGGTTCAGGCCCGGCGACTTGGGGCGTCCGATGTGGTGGCGCGGGGCGCCCTGGGGCACGCCCTCGTCCCTCTGGTGGCCAAGCACCTGGCGCGCCGACCATCCCCCCCAGACATGCCGCCCGGCCCGGGTTCATAGGTCTGCCCCTGGGCCCCCAGGGCCCCGGGGAGGTCGTCCGTGAAGCGCCGTGGCGTGGTGATCGCGGAGGCTGTCGCGGGCATTCTTTTGTGCGTCGCCCTGGTGCTCTACCCGGAGTTGGCCTTCCGCTCCGCCCTGCGGGGCCTGCGCATCTGGTGGGACGTCGTCTTTCCCGCCCTGCTGCCCTTCTTCGTCGCGGGGCAGGTGCTGATGGCCCTGGGTGCGGTCCATGGCCTGGGCGTGCTCATGGAGCGGGCGATGCGGCCGCTCTTCAACGTTCCGGGCGTTGGCGCCTTTGTGGTGGCGATGGGCCTGGCCTCCGGCTACCCCATCGGTGCCGTGCTGACGGCCCGCCTGCGGCGGGAAGGCCTGCTGAACGTGGCCGAGGCCGAACGCCTGGTCAGCTTCTGCAACACCGCTGACCCGCTCTTCATGGCGGGGGCCGTGGCGGTGGGGATGTTCGGCCGCCCCGCCCTGGCAGGGGCCATCATGGCCAGCCACTACCTTGCGGCCCTGGGCACCGGCCTGATCCTGCGCTTTCACCGTGCAGGGGAACGCAGCCCGGACCCGCCAGCGGACAGCCGTCCCCTCCTGGCCCGGGCCCTGGAGGCCATGATCCAGGCCCGCCAGCAGGACGGGAGGCCCTGGGGGCAGATCCTGGGGGACGCGGTGCGGGAGTCGCTGTCCACGCTGCTGCTGGTGGGCGGCTTCATCATCGTGTTCGCGGTGGTCATCGACCTCCTGCAGCGTGTGGGGGTCGTGGGGGCCCTGGCGGCCGCCATGGGCTGGCTCCTGCACCCTCTGGGGATCGGCCGCCCGGTGGCGCGGGCCCTGGTGGCCGGGTTCTTTGAGATCTCCATCGGCGTGCGTGATGCCAGCCTGGCGCAGGGGGCGCTGCTGCCGCGGCTGGTGGTCACCAACGCCGTCATCGCCTGGAGCGGGCTCTCGGTGCTGGCGCAGGTCGCGGCCGTCACGCAGGGTACGGGGATCGCGCTGGGCCCATACGTGTGGGGCCGCCTCGTGCAGGCCGTGCTGGCCGGCGCCCTCACCTTCTGGTTTTGGAACCCCGCCTGGGCCACCGCGGAGACCGTCGCCACCGCGGCGCAGCCCTTCGGCACCTTCGCGGGGCAC
>JAKAUG010000041.1 GCA_021827805.1 Bacillota bacterium
TGGTGGACCACACCCTGGCCTTCCCCCGGCTCGTGTGGACGTTTCTGCTGCCCGCCATGTACTGGCTCGGCTACCCGCTGCAGGTCGTGATGCAGGCCACGGTCGGCATGTACGCGGCATACATGGTCGCCGACTTCGCTTTCGTGGCCGCGGTGTGGCTGGGCCTGGCCCCCGAGGAACGCAGGACGGTTCGGGAGGACCTGTGGGCAGTGGTGCTCCTGCCCGCCTTTCGACTCATCGTCTATTGGTTCCGCTTGGGTGGGATGCTGAACGCCCTCGGAGATGCCGCGCACTGGCGGGTCGAAGACCCGGTGAGTCAGGTGGTCCGGCACCTGCGCGCTCGCGTGTGAGCGCCGCGTTGCGCCGGAAAGCCGCGCGCCGTCTTGGCCTTGTGCCTCGCCCCCCTGTCAGCTTCCGTCGCGGCTGTCCGCGGTGGACAGGAGCCGGGCAAGGCAGGTCCCCTCCCTCCCCGCCTTCTCACGGAACTCCCCGTTCCGGCTCGGCGCGGCACGCGCTCCGTCCCCGCTGATCATGGGCCGGTGGGCCGAAGCGCCGCGGCGATGCTGCCCCGAGCTCGATGCCCTCCAGATACCCGCAAGGCGAGAGGTGGAAGACCAGGCGCGTCTGCTCGCCGTCGGTGATCACATCCAGGCCCGCCGCCACCTGGTCGTGCACCGCCGCGAGCACGACGTCCTCCTGGAGCTCGGCGATGTTCGCCGACCCGAAGCGCTCCAGCTGCGGCGAGGCAAGCTCCAGGCCACCCCCGCAAGGGGGCAACTGCCGCTGACCGTCATGCGCAGAGGGCGCTCCTGCACGGCCCTGGCCACTGTCGCAGCGGCGGTCCCGCCGACGAGCCTGCTCGGCGGGCTTCGTACCCCGATCTGCCGCACCGTCGGACAGGGGTTGCGTGCCACCGCGGCCCCGGTCTCATGATGCCACAAGCGGGGCGGGCCTCAACGCGCCGCCAGCCCGGTCGCCTGCCGCACCCCGGCCGGCACGCCCATCTCCTCCACGGCGTGCACGTGGGCCTCGGCGCGGTCACGGCCTCCGTCTTCCTCCCCTCCTTTGCCAGGACGGGTGCCGTGGCGGGGGCGGGGAGGGGCGAAGATGGTGTGAAGGTCGGGCTTTCCCGATGATCACTGGCCCCCCACAGTCTTGGCCCATGCTCTGATTGTCGACTCGTCTACGCCAATCGCCCTGCCATCGCGGGCGTTGCGCCGACCCCCGCCGCTTCACGCCATCCGCTTCGCGCTTCGCGCGGGGTATCCTGCCATTGCGAGATGGTCCACGCCTGCAAACGGCGGTGCCAGGGCCGCACGGAGCCTCACTCGCCCCTTCTCTCTGCCGTTCCACGGCTTCGCCAGGCACCGCCTTCAAAGTGGAGCCCCAGTTGTTGTCGAAGGTGTGTACGTCGGAGGCCCCTCTGCCACCGCCGTGATGAAGGTGCCTGGGCCGACGCGATTGCCGCGCCCGGCCACCCAGGGTGCTCGTATTGCCCGCGCCCCGCGCGACCATCGGCCATGCGCGCCAACGCGTCCCTGCCAGTGAAACAGGCCTCACGGAGTACCCGAAAAGCACCCGCAGACTGCCCGAGAGCCCTGGATCTCTGCCGCCCTGGCAGGGTGTAGACGAACATATGGACGACGATCAAAGCCCTGGCTCGCCCTGACTCCAGGGTGTCAAGCGGACGTGCTCAAGGGGTTAGGAGGCGAACATACTTACTCCCCCGCGTACCGCACGATCTCCCAATACATCTTCAGCCGGGCGACAAACCCCCGCAGCAGCCCGAGCTTTTCCTCTTTGGTGCGGTGGGTGAGGTTCTCCATGGACACCACCTGCACGGCCACGCGGTGCTTCTTGAGGTGGCGGTTGATGGTCACCTCCACGCCGTAGCGCGCCGTCTCCAGTCCCGAGATCCCCTCGAGGACATCTCGCGAGACCGCCCGCTGGCCGGAGAGGTATGGGGCCACGACCTGCGCCAGGTCAGTGGCCGCCCGTCCCTTTTCCAGGATCCCGACGCTCATCTGGGCCTCGCCGGTGACCACAGGCGCCAGCAGGTCCTGAACATGCAGCGGGGTCAGGCCGATGAGATCAGCGTCCAGGAAGAGGTACACCTCCGCGTCCGCCTGGTCGATGCCCACCTTGAGGGCTCCGCCCTTGCCGATGTTCTGCTCCAACTCGATGCAGGTGGCTCCCGCCGAGCGCGCGACGGCGGCGGTGCGGTCGGTCGAGCCGTCGCTGATCACGAAGATCCCGTCCAGGCCCGGGACGCTTGCCAGGACCGCCAACACGTCGCCCAGGGTCTTCTCCTCGTTGTACGCTGGCACCACAGCGACCACGCGGCCGGTCCGCGCGGGTCGCGACACAGCCGTCCCGGGGAGAGATGCCGAGCTCGGAGCTTCCACCACGGCGCCGACCTCGCCCCCACCCTGGCCCTGCACACCCGCACCCCCAGCCGGCATCCTTTCGGACAAGATACGCTGCTTCAGGTTTGGGCAGTCGATACATGTTTCCCTTCTCAGGGTAGCCCGGCCAGCAGACTTTGCACAGCACCCACGACGTCGGCCAGGGCGACGAGCTGGACTTCCCGCGTATCCCGGCGACGCACCTCCACCTGGCCTTGCTCCAGCGCCCGACCCAGAGTGATCCGCACGGGGTAACCCAACAGGTCGGCGTCCTTGAACTTCACACCGGGACGCTCGTCTCGGTCATCCAGCGCCGTCGAGATCCCCGCCGCCTCAAGGCGCCCCGCGAGCTCCTCGGCCCGCGTGAGAGCCGGCCCGGCCCCGGCCCCGGAGACCACGGGCACCAGCACGCAGCGGTAGGGCGCCACGGCGACAGGCCAGATGATCCCATCCTCGTCGTGATGCTGTTCCACGATGGCGGCCATGGTGCGGGTCACCCCAATGCCGTAGCAGCCCATGATCATCGGCCGCTCCTGCCCGTCCTCATCGAGGAAGGTCGCCCCCAGGGAGGCGCTGTACTTGGTCCCCAGGCCGAAGATCTGCCCGACCTCGATCCCGCGGCCGAAGGCCAGTTCCCCGCCGCATTCCGGGCACCGGTCCCCTCTCCGGACCGTGGTCAGAGCGACCACCTGGCCAGGAGCGAAGTCCCGTCCGGGCGTTGCGCCCCGCAGGTGGAAGCCCCCGCGGTTGGCGCCGACCACCCATGACCCGCCCTGGGCCACCTCGCGATCCGTGTCCAGCGGAACGCCCTCCAGACCCACCGGACCGGCAGAGCCGAGCGGCACCGGCACCTCCTCGGGCAGCGCGGGACGGAGGGGCCCGCCGCCCACCGCCGCCGCCAGCTTGAGGAGGTTCAGCTCCCGGTCGCCAGGGATCAGCGCTGCGACGAGGCGCGCCTCGTTCCCCCCCCCGACGACAAAGAAGAGAATCTTGGCCACCGCGTCCGCCGAGACACCAAGCAGGGTGGCCACCTCCGCCACGGTCTCCGCCCCCGGCGTGGCCACAGGTTCCAGGTCGGTGAGTTCCGGCGGCTGGCGCAGGGCGGGGGCGGCCTCCTCGACGTCCGCGGCCCAGGCACAGGCCGTGCAGCTGGCGATCTCAGCCTCCCCCGCCTCGGCCAGGGCCATGAACTCGTGGGTCTGGCTCCCGCCGATCGCCCCGCTGTCCGCCAGGACGGGTCGGCACTCCAAGCCGCAGCGGCGGAAGATTCGCGCATACGCCCCGTGCAGGCTCCGGTAGCACTCCTCAAGGTCCTGCTGGTCCCGGTGGAACGAGTAGGCGTCCTTCATCACGAACTCGCGCGCCCGCAGCATGCCGAAGCGCGGCCGACGCTCGTCGCGGTACTTGTTCTGGATCTGGTAGAGCACCAGCGGCAGTTGGCGCCA
>JAKAUG010000471.1 GCA_021827805.1 Bacillota bacterium
GCATCTGTCGGGCGGCGGTGAACCCGTGCCCGCGCTGCCTCTGGAGGGTGCCGCCGAGCAGGCCCTCGTCCTTGCCGAGCAGCACGCGCGCCAGCGCGGGCACGCGGCCGTCCAGCCCGGGCATCTCCTGCTGGGTCTCGTGGATGTGGGGGACGACGCCGGGCAGATCCTCCAACGCCTGGAGGTGGACACGGCAGGCCTGCGCGTGGCCCTGGAGGCCCACCTTCCCAAGCGCGGCCGCGTGGCCAAGGCAACTCCCGTGGAGATGAACGCGGAGACGAAGACGGTCCTGGTCTCCCACGCCGTGGCCGCCGCGCGCGCCACGGGCAGCGAGCGCGTGGGTACCCGCCACCTGCTGCTCGGTCTGTACCGGGTGCCGGCCCTGGGCGCGTTGCTGGCCACCGCGGGCGCCCCCGAGGACGCGGTGCGCGTCGAGGCTCTGCGACTCGGCTCGGCCTGATGCGGGCGCGGCCGGGCAGGGGCCGGGGTGCCTGGGCCCCTGGCCCCCCTCCTCTCGGCTCCCCAGCCAGCAAGCTAACAGGCCTGGGTGCCCGCCGCCGCGGTGGCCAGCCCCGGCGTGCGCGTCGAGGGCCCCGTGCCCGTCTCGCCCACGCCTCCCTGTTTGTGCCGCAGCAGATACTCGCCGATGGCGTCGGCGGCCAGGCGCCCGTCGCGGATGGCATGCACCACGGTGTAGGCGCCGCGGACCAGGTCGCCGCCGGCATACAGACCCGGGATGTCTGTGGTACCGCCCTCCCCGTGGGTGCGCACCGTGCCGTCGCGGTTCAGGATCTCCGGGTGACCCAGGTCGACGGCCTCCACGGTGTAGCCGATCGCAAGCAGGACCGTGTCGCAGGGCTGCTCGAACTCGCTGCCCGGAATCGGCTCCGCGCGGGGCCGCCCACTGACGTCGCGCTCCCCAAGCCGCATGCGGATCAGGCGCGCCGCGCGCAACCTGCCGCCGTCGTCGGTCAGGAACGCGACCGGATTCGTCAGGTACTCGAAGTGAACACCCTCCTCGGTGGACAGCGCGATCTCGATGTCCCGCGAGGGGCTCTGCTCCCTGGTGCGGCGATATACGATTCGCACCTCCTCGGCGCCGAGCCGCAGTGCGGTGCGGGCCGAGTCCATGGCGGTGTTGCCGGCGCCGATCACCAGCACCCGGCGTCCCACGGCGGGCAACTCCTCCTTGGAGCCGGAGACCACCGCGCGCCTGGCCCGGCGGAGGAAGTCCTGCGCCGTGAGGACGCCCCGCGCGTCCTCGCCCGGCACGCCGAGGCGCCGGGGCTTCTCCGCGCCGATGCCGACGAAGACGGCGCCGAATTCGCCAAGGAGCTTCTCGATGGACAGATTCTCGCCCAGGGTCTCCCCGAAGCGGAAGGTGACCCCCTGGGAGCGGATGCGGTCGAGCTCCCGGTCGACCACTTCCTGGGGAAGGACGAACTCGGGGATCCCGTCGGCCAGAAGCCCACCTGGATAGGGCTTGGCGTCGAAGACCACGACCACGGCGTGCCGGTGGCTGAGCATGTCCGCGCAGGCCAGACCGGCAGGGCCGGCGCCGATGACGGCGACGCGCAGCCCGTCCAGGGCGGTGTCCTCGGGCGGGGCGCTGGCCGGTTCGTACCCCGGGACCACGGCCGCGCCCAGGACGCGCGCGGCCTGGGCCTCGGTGTAGTAGCCGGGTACGGCGACGCTGCCGTAGGCCTCGATCGTCGCCGCGTAGGGGGAGATGTCGGTCCGGGTGTAGGAGGAGGCTCCCTGCGCCAATTCCTCCTGGGTGCGCTGGGCACGGAGCCGGTCGAACTCCTCGCGGTGCCGCAGGGCGTAATCGCCGATGTAGCGTTCCACCGCTCCGATGCGCACACCCTCGCCGTTGGCGTTCAGCACGCACCAGCCCTCACACTGCTCCTCCCAGTTGCAGACGCGTCCCGTGCACGCGGGCAGGGAGTTCTTCTCGAAATCGGCGACCGCCGCGTCAAGCATCCGCCCGTCGACCACCAGTGCCAGGAAGGTCGGGATGGGATTGTTGTTCGGGCAGCCCGAGATGCAGGTCGGATGCTTGCACAGCAGGCAGCGTGCCGCCTCCGCTCGCACCTCCTCCTCGCTCAGGTAGCCCTGCGCCACCTCCGCGAATCCCTTGCGTTCTGCCACCGGCCGGTGGTGCACCGTGGTCATCTGCCACTGATCGACGTTCGGGAAGCCGCGTTCCGCCATGCTGTTGCGCAGCGTGCCGCTCACGGTGGCGGACCTGCCGCCCCGCCGCTGCCACCACTGCCGGCCCGCGTCCGTGCGTGGCAGCTCCTCCCCCCCGGGTTCGCGCGCGGCGCTCCGGTCCGCCGCGGGCGGTCCCCCCTCGGCCCCTGTGCGCCCTTCGCCGTCCCCGAGGTCCGTCCCCGGGTCGCCAGCCGGCCGTGCGTCGGGTGCCGGCTCGGTCGCGGTGCCGCCATGCCCGCCGGCTGCGCCCTCTCTCTGCTGCATCTGTCTCTCCTCTCGACGCCGTTCCGCGTCCCACCGTTTGCGGCCGGTCCTACTCTGTCGCCAGGGAGGCGCCCGCATCCGCCCGCCTCCCTGGCGACGCCTGCCGGTGGCCGACGGCGCGGTGCCGTTTGGGATGGCTGGCCGGTCCCAGGTGTGGGAGCGGCGGGGTTGGATGTGGCGGTTGGAGGGAGGGCGCAGGGCGTGGGGGCCGGGACCGGCGGTGGTCGCACCGCCGGTCCCCATGCCGCCGTCGCTCAGCCGGAGGAACCGCTCGTGGAGGAGGCGCTGGTGGCGCTTGTGCCTGAAGAGCTCGTGCTGGAGGTCGGTTGCGGCAACCACGCCGTCGGGTCGGCCCTGATCTCGCTGGGCAGCAGCCCGTTCAGCAGATAGACCTGGCTTTGGCCCTGGATTTGCGCGTAGTAGGAGCCGGTGGGGCTGGCGTTTCCCACGTCGAGCACCACGGGCTTTCCCCTTCCGCTCGCCTTGACCGTCACGCTGGCCTGCGGGGGCTGCAGCCCATACTCCTGCAACTGGGCCGCGGTGGGACTGGCGGTCAGGGTGCGCGTCGGCGTCAGGGTCACAAGGCTGGCGGCGAATCCCGACGTCAGCTGCTGGTCGGCCGCCACGCCCTGCGGGCTGCCGATCGTCCACTGGGTGCCGCCGTTCTGGGAGGGCTCCTGGTACAGCGTCAGGGACTTGCCGCTCTGCTGGAACGTGAGGGACTGGATCTGGTCGACCGTGACCGGGACCAGGGAGGGCGAGGACGGTGGCGCCGCCTTGGGCCGGTTGACCAAGAGGTAGACGCCGACCACGGCCGCGAGGATCACCAACACCACGAGGGGCGCGATCCAGAACCGGGCGATCGGGCGCATCATGCTCGGCACCTCCTCGCCTACAGCTTGCGGCGGGACCACCAGGTGCTGAACGCCAGGGCAAAGCACACCAGCGGGATGCCGATCAGGAAGGTGTCCATAATGATCCGCGCCTGGCTGCCGCTGAGCGTGACCTGCGAGGAGCTACCCGGATTGGTCGGCAGGGAGATGCCCTGGGTGAGGCCGGTGAGCCAGCCCACCGAGTTCAGGAACAGGTTGCGGTTGCCCGGGAAGTAGGTGATGGGGCTGATGTTGCCGCCGCCACCGTTGCTCGAGATGAAGACGCTGTTGCCGAAGACCACGGCGCGGAACTGCTTGACGCCCACGCCCGCCGCCGCGGTGCCCGAGTTGGCGCTGGAGGTGGAGGAACCTGAGCCGCCCGCGTTCTCCACGATGCTCACACCCAGGGTCAGGGGTCCCTTGACGTCACCGGCCTGGTAGGCGCCGCCGGTGGACTGCAGATTCTTGACATCCGTGATGCCCCAGGA
>JAKAUG010000408.1 GCA_021827805.1 Bacillota bacterium
CTGCGGATCCTGGAGCGCCGCCTGGACAACGTCGTGTTCCGTCTCGGCTTCGCCCGCTCTCGGCCAGAGGCGCGCCAGATCGTGAACCACGGACACGTGTGCATCAACGGGCGGCGGGTGGACATCTCCTCATGCCTGGTGCGAGTCGGTGACGTGGTGGCGTTGTCCGAGAAGAGCCGCGGCAAACCGGTCTTCAAGGACCGGCTGAGCCTGGCCGAGAGCCGCGCGGTGCCGGAATGGCTGGAGCGCGACCTGAGCGCCGCCAGTGGCCGCGTGTTGCGGCTGCCAGAGCGGGAAAACATTGACGCTAGTATCCAGGAGCGCCTGATCGTCGAGTTCTACTCGCGCTGAGGTGGCCCCCCCTGTCCGAAGCGGGTGTGGTGGCGCGGGCCGCCGCACCTGTGCGGGCGCCCCGCCAGAGGAGGAACGGGCACATGTCTTTGGCCGCTGCGGAGCTGGTTCCGGGAGGCGCGGGGAGGAGGCAGTCTCCGATGCTGGCAATGGAGAAGCCCACCATCGAGTGTGTCGAGCGCAGCGCGGACGGCAACTACGCCAAGCTGGTGGTCGAGCCCCTGGAGCGGGGCTACGGCACCACGCTGGGCAACTCGTTGCGACGCATCCTGCTGTCGTCCCTGCCCGGGGCTGCCGTGACCTCCATCCGCATCGACGGCGTCCTGCACGAGTTCTCCACCATCCCCGGTGTGCGCGAGGACGTCACGGACATCATCCTGAACGTCAAGAAGCTCTGCCTGCAGATGCACACCGACGATCCCCAGGTTCTGCGCATTGAGGCCGAGGGCGAGGGTGCCGTCACCGCCGCGGACATCAAGTGCGGCCCCGATGTGGTCGTGTTGGATGAGAGCCTGCACATCGCGCAGCTCGACCGCAACGGGCGCCTGTTCATGGAGATGACCGTCGAGCGCGGCCGGGGCTACCTGAGCGCGGAGCACAACAAGACCCCGGATCAGCCCATCGGGATCGTCGCCATCGATTCCATCTTCACACCCGTGCGCCAGGTGAACTTCAGCGTGGAGGACACCCGCGTCGGGCAGGTCACCAATTACGACCGCCTGACCCTGGAGATCTGGACCAACGGCGCCATCGGTCCGGAGGAGGCCGCGGCCATGGCCGCGCGGATCCTCGCCGAGCACCTGCAGCTGTTCAGCGCGCTGACGGAGGGTGCGACCGACCGCGTGGTCCTCGCCGACAATCCCGAGGACGAGCGCACGCGTCTGCTCGAGCGCTCCATCGAGGACCTGGAGCTGTCCGTGCGGTCCTTCAACTGCCTGAAGCGGGCGGGCATCAACACGATCGGCGAGCTCACGTCTCGCACGTCGGACGACATGATGCGCGTGCGCAACCTGGGGCGCAAGTCGCTGGAAGAGGTGGAGCAGAAGCTCGGGAGCCTGGGGCTCGGGTTGAAGCCCGCCGAGGAGTGAGCCCGGCCACGCGCCGGTGTCGTTGAGGAGGGTTCCCTGTGCCGTACCGTAAGCTTGGGCGCCGGTCCGACCATCGGCGTAGCCTGTTTCGCAACCTGGTGACCTCGGCGCTGCGCTACGAGAAGATCACGACGACGGAGGCCAAGGCCAAGGACCTGCGGACACCGCTGGAGCATATGATCACGCTCGCCAAGCGCGGCGATCTGCATGCGCGCCGGCAGGCGCTGGCATACGTTCGGAGCGAGGACGTCGTCAACAAGCTATTCACAACGCTGGGTCCGCGGTACATGGACCGTCCCGGCGGTTACACGCGCATCGTGAAGCTTGGGACCCGACAGGGAGATGCCGCCCCGATCTGCCGCATTGAGTTGGTCTAGCGTGGGGGCGGGTGAACACCGGCGGGCGGGTCCTCCGTCCGAAGATGAGCCCGCCCTCATCGTCATGCAGGGGGTCGTCTTCCGCTACCCCCTGGCGGAGGGGACCACGAGCGCCGCGCTCGACGGTGTGGACCTCCGGATCCGGCCTGGCGAGTTCGTCGCGATCCTCGGTGGCAACGGATCAGGGAAGTCCACGCTGGCGCGCATGTGCAATGGGCTTCTGGTGCCCGATCAGGGCCGTGTTCTGGTCTCCGGGATGGATACGCGCCACGCCGAGGACCACCAGCGCATCCGGCAACGGGTGGGGCTGGTCTTTCAGGACCCTGACAATCAGATCGTCGCCTCCACCGTGGAGGACGATGTCGCGTTCGGACCGGAGAACCTCGGTCTGCCGCGCACGGAGATCGGCCGTCGCGTGCGCGCCGCCCTGGACCGGGTGGGCCTGGCGGATCTGGCGCAGGCCGAGCCGCACCGCCTCTCCGGTGGGCAGAAGCAGCGGCTGGCGATCGCGGGCGTGCTGGCGATGGAGCCTGCCTGCCTGTGCCTGGATGAGCCCACGGCCTCGCTGGATCCCCGCGGGCGCGCAGAGGTGCTGGCGGCGCTGGAGTCACTGCACGGCGCGGGCCACGCGGTGCTGCTCATCACGCACCACGCCTCCGAGGCGGTGCGCGCGGAGCGGGTCCTGGTCCTGCACCAGGGGCGCGTGGTGTGCGACCAACCGGCCCGGCAGGCGCTGGCCGATCCCGAGCGCCTGGCGATGTGGGGGGTGGAACCGCCGCCCGCGGTGCTGGTCTGGAATGCCCTGGGCGGTCCGCGGCGGCTTGCGGGCCCCTGCCCCCTCACGCCTGACGAGCTGGCCGACCGGATTGCGGCGCGTGTGGGCGCCGCGGGCCGGGGCGTGGTCCCGCCCGCCGATAGCACCCCGGCCCCCGCCGAGCCGCGGGGCGCGGATGCGGCGGCATCTGGGCTGTCGCTCGAGAACCTGGTGTTTCGTTTTTCCGATCCGGGTGGCGGCGCCGGGACGCGGCCAGCCCTGGACGGCGTCGGCCTGCAGCTGGCGCCGGGGGAGTGCGTGGGGCTTCTGGGTGCCACCGGGTCGGGCAAGAGCACCCTGGCGCTGCATGCCGCGTTGTTGTTGCGGCCACAGGCCGGGGCGGTGCGCGTGGAGGGCGCTCTTCCCTGGCAGGCCCCGCGACTCCGGCGCGCGGGGGCGCTGCGGGCCGCCCGCCGCCGGGTGGGCCTGGTGTTCCAGCGGCCCGAGGACCAGTTCTTTGAGGAACGGGTGGAGGACGAGGTGACCTTCGGCCCGCTGAACTACGGCTTCACGCCCACCCAGGCGCAGGCCGCGGCGCGGGCGGCGCTCGAGGCTGCCGGATTGCCGGCCGAGCTCGGTGAGCGCTCCCCGTTCCAGCTCTCGGGCGGGCAGATGCGGCGGGTGGCCATCGCGGCCAGCCTGGCCTGGGGGCCGCGCTACCTCCTGCTGGACGAGCCCACCGCCGGGCTCGATGCCGAGGGGCGGCGCACGGTGCTGGACCTGTTGGCCCGCCTGCGCGCAGCTGGACACAGCGTGCTGTTCATCACCCACCGCATGGAGGAGGCCGGTGCCCTGGCCGACCGGCTGGTGGTTCTGGACCGCGGCCATGTGGTGGCGGCCGGGACGCCCCGCGCTGTCTTCGGTCTGGGCGCCGCGCTGGCGGCGTGGGGTCTGGAGCCGCCCGCGGCCACCGAACTCCTGCACGCGCTGCGCGCGCGCGGGGTGGCGGTGCCCGCCACCGCCCTGACGCTGGAGGAGGCCGTGCGCGCGGTGGCGCGCCTTCTGCCGGCCTGAGGACCACGGCGGGGTGAGGGGGAGATCCGGTGGGCAGATACATACCGCGGGATTCGCCCCTGCACCGTCTGGACCCGCGCACCAAACTCGGGGGCACACTGCTCTACGCCGTGCTGGTGCTGGTCGCGCACGGCTGGCTCGGCGTGGCCCTGGCCGCCTGCTTCACCGGCCTGAGCCTGGTGCTCG
>JAKAUG010000094.1 GCA_021827805.1 Bacillota bacterium
GAGCTTGTCCATTGTCTCCGTGCGGGCACGCGAGGTTTACGACAGCCGGGGCAAGCCAACGGTCGAGGCCGAGGTGACCCTGGCGGGCGGGGCACACGGCTGGGCCATGGTCCCCTCGGGGGCCTCGACCGGGCGCCATGAGGCCAGGGAACTCCGCGACGGCGGCACGCGGCTCCGGGGCCAGGGCGTGCGCGGAGCCGTGCGTGCGGTCCAGGAGGTCCTGGGCCCGGCCGTGCGCGGACGGAGCGCGCTGGATCAGGCCGGACTGGATGCGGCCCTGGTCTCCGCGGACGGCACCCCGGACCGCTCGCGGCTGGGGGCCAACGCGCTCCTGGCGGTTTCCCTGGCGACGGCGCGGGCCGCGGCGGTCTGGCGCCGGATACCGCTCTGGCGCCACTTCGCCGCTCTGGCCGGCGCGGAGCCGCTGCTCCCCCTCCCGATGGTCAACGTCTTCTCCGGGGGACTGCACGCCCCGGGCGGGGTGGACATGCAGGACTTTCTCTTCGTGCCGGTCGCGGCCAACGATCTGCCGGCCGCCATCGAGCAGGCCATCGAGGTGCGGCTGGCTGCCGCGGACCTGCTGCGGGAGCGGGGCCTCTCAACGCTGCTGGCCGACGAGGGTGGATTCGGCCCCCCATTCCGGAACAACGCCGCCGCGCTCGAGCTCTTGCTCGCTGCCCTCCGCGGGGCGGGCCTTGAGCCCGGGAAGGGTGGCGGCATCGCCATCGACGTCGCCGCGAGCCAGTTCTGGCAAGACGGGCGCTATGTGCTGCCGATGGAGGGGCGCGAGTTCGGCTCCGACGGCATGGTCGCCTGGATGCAGTCCTGGGTCGAAGGTTATCCCGTGGTCTCCCTGGAGGACCCCCTGGGCGAGGACGACTGGGACGCTTGGCGGGAGCTCACCGCCAGGGTCGGCTCGCGCGTGCAGCTGCTCGGCGACGACCTCTTCGTGACGCATGCCGCCCGCCTCCGGCGCGGCGCCGCCGAGGGTGTGGCCAACGCGGCTCTGGTCAAATGCAACCAGGTCGGGACGCTCACGGAGACGCTGCAGGTCGTACGCCTGGCGCGGGAGAGCGGTTACCGGGCGGTCATCTCCGCGCGCTCCGGGGAGACCGAGGACGGATGGCTGGCGGATCTGGCGGTGGGAACCGGCGCCGGGCAGATCAAGGTGGGCGCCACCCGCACGAGCGAACGCCTCGGCAAGTACAACCAGTTGCTCCGCATCGCCGAGGACCTGGGCCCGGCAGGCTACGCTGGCGCCCAGGCGCTGGCCGCGGCCCATCGGGAGGCCTGAGCGGGACCTGTTCTTCGATGCCAGGGGCCTCCGCGGCCGGGCAGGGATTCCGAAGGCGGGTTCAGAACCAGCGCGGTGCCTGGAGCGGTGTGTGCCGGGCATCTCAGCGTCCACCGGACGAGGACCGCGGAAGGAGGCGAGGGACGGCGTGGCGCGGGTGCTCTTCCTGGGTGGGCCGGAACGGAGGCAGCCCTGGTTTGGGGCGTTGCGCGCGGCCCTGCGTGAGGAGGATGTCCTGGAGCCCTATCTTGCCGAGCGTCCCTTCGCCGCACAGCTCTGGGGCGTCGACGTCGTCGTCGATCCCTTCGGCGCCGTGCGGCTGACCCCGCCGATGCTGGCGGAAGTGGCCGGTGCGGGTGTGCGCCTCTGGCAGGTGCTGGGCGTGGGGCTCGACCACCTGGACGTGCCAGGGCTCTTGGCAAGGGACATCCGCCTCGCGCACATGCCTGGAGAGACCAGCGCCCGCGGTCTCGCCGAGCACGCGCTCTTCTTGATGCTCTGCCTGCTCAAGAACAGCCGCGGGTCCCAGCACAGCATCCAGAGCCGGACCCTCCTGCTGCCCGTCAACCGCGAGCTGGCGGGGCGCACGCTGCTCGTCGTCGGCCTGGGCGCCAGCGGGCGGGCCATGGCGGCCCTGGCCCAGGGCGTCGGTATGCACGTCGGCGCCGTGCACCGCGTGCCGATCTCCGCGGAGGAGCGGCAGAACCTGCGGCTGGCGTTCTGCGGCACCCCCGAAGCGTTGGAGGAGCTCTTGCCCCGGGCCGACGTGGTGTCCCTGCACGTGCCCCTGACAGCGGCCACGCATCGGATGATCGGGCGGCGCCAGCTCGCGTGCATGAAGCCCGATGCCCTGCTGATCAACGTCTCCCGCGGGGCCGTGCTGGATGAGGAGGCCCTCGTGGAGGCGCTCGGCACCGGCAGGTTGGGGGGCGCGGGGCTGGATGTCTTCTCCCGGGAGCCAGTGGCGCCAGACCACCCGCTCTTGGCCCTGGAGAACGTGGTGGCCACGCCGCACGTGGCGGGAGTCACGGAGGAAACCGCCGCGCGCCGCGCCCGTGTCGCCGCCAACAACGTCCGCCGCCTTTGCGCAGGGCTTCCCCTGCTCGCCGAGGTCAGCGGACCCCGGGCCTGACGCCCAGAGCCGGCCCGGGACGGGGCCGCGCGGCCTCTGTGCCCCAAGCGCCGCGACCCATCCTCTGCCCGGTAGCCGGTTGCTGGGTGGTGCCGTTTCGTCCAGGCAACAGCGTCAGGCACCCAGCCCTCCCGAAATCTTCCCAAGACTCACATGGCGGGTTCGGGTGGAGAGCCTGCCGCCCGGTGAACCCCTCGCGGCATAGCGGGAGAGGAGTCCCCGCCCAAAGGCACCGGCTCGCCGCACAACAGCTTCGGGCACTTGGCTGCGGGCCGGGCCGCTCCTCCCCTTGCCGGGGTGGCGACATGCGACCCCGGATGGCCGCGGTCAAGCGGCCCAACGCCCGGCCGATCCACGTGAACAGGCCGTCGACTTCAGCCGGCGGTCGTTGACCTGGTGTCCCTCCCACCCCCCAGCGTTCCCGCAAGGCTCGCTTCGCCGTTGCCGCCGTGCCGCCAGAGCCCAGGCGGGGACCGTCAGGATGCGCTGGCGGCCTGCGAAGAAGCTGATGTGGAACAGGCGACGGCGCCCCGGCAAGTACCGCGCTGGCTGCTCGTGCCGCTGACCTGCTGCCTGGCCGTGGCAGGTCCCGCGCTGCTGCACGCAGCCGGGGGCACCCCGGACAACGCCGGTCACCTGTTCGGCGACCTGGCCGTCCTCGTCGCCATCGCCGCAATCAGCGCGGGCACCGCGTCTCGCCGGGTCCACGGCGCGGCCTCACTGGCAGCGGGAGCGGCACTGGTCGCCTTCACAGCGCCGGCCCTGCTGCTCGGCCGACAGCAGTGGCTCAGCCCGGCACCCAACGCGCATGGTCTGCTGTCCTGGACGATGCGGGGCCTACCGAGCCTCGGCGCCGCCGCGCTCCTGATCACGGTCGCCGGCGTGCTCTGTGGCCGTTTCGCCAATGCCCGGGGGCTGCGGCCGCTGCCAGAGCCGGCCCACTGGCTGGCGGGGACCGTCTGGGTCGGTCTGGCCGCGGTCCTGTTGGGTACCGCGCTCGCCCTCGCGGGCGGCTGGGGCCTGTATCTGGCCCCGGCCTGGATTGCCCAGGGCCTGGGACTGTTCTGGACCCTCTGGGCACAGCACGAACCGCTACCCGCCACGCCGCCCAGCGCTGCCGCACGTCGCCCGGGGTTCCAGCCCGGCCACATGCGGGCCGCCCACCGGACACGCGTGCGCGGCGGGCCATTCGTCCCCCGGTCCGGGCTGCGGTCCATGCCGCAGTCCGGGCTGCGGTCCGCGCTGCGGTCCATGCTGCGGTACTGGACGGTATGGGAAGGGAGGCCCCTGGCCGTGAACCTGACGCTGGTGTCCCCCCGTACCGCCCTGGTGCGGTTGCTCGGCCTGTATGCCTGGTGCGCGGTGGTCGGGCCGGTCATTGCCCTGGCGCTCGTGTTCGG
>JAKAUG010000066.1 GCA_021827805.1 Bacillota bacterium
CCATGCGGACGGCGGGCACCCTCAAACCGCTCAGGTACATGACGGGGCCCACGGGCGCGGTCGCGCAGGTCGAAGGGCAGGGCGAGGTCGTGCTTCTGTGTTCCAACAACTATCTTGGGCTGGCGAACCACCCGCGGGTCGTGCAGGGGGCCGAGGACGCGCTCCGACGCTACGGCGCCGGTCCGGCCTCCGTACGCTTCATCGCCGGAACGGTGGCCATCCATCGGCAGCTCGAGGACCGTCTGGCGGCCTGGGTCGGCGCGGAGGCGGCACTGAGCTACGTCTCGTGCTGGAACGCCAACGAAGGCCTCCTCCCGACCCTGACGGGCGAGGGCGACGTGATCTTCTCCGACGCCCTGAACCACGCCAGTATCATCGACGCCTGCCGCCTGACGCGGGCCGAGCGCGTGATCTACCGCCACAGCGACATGGCCGACCTGGAGACGCGTCTGGCCCAGGCGGGGGGCGAGCGCGGGCGGATCATCGTGACCGATGGCGTCTTCAGCATGGAGGGCGATGTCGCCCGCCTGCCGGAACTGGTGCGCCTGGCCCGGCGCCACGACGCCCTGCTGGTGGTCGACGACTCGCACGGCATCGGTGTGCTGGGGCCGAGCGGCCGCGGCCTGGCGGAACATTTCGAGCTCCTGGGCGAGGTCGACGTGATCACCGGCACGCTGGGCAAGGCGCTCTCCGGTGCCGCGGGTGGCTTTGTGGCCGCCAGCCGCACCGTCGTGGAGTACCTGATCCAGCGCTCGCGCCCCCAGCTGTTCTCTAACGCCCTGCCCCCCGCCGTCGCGGGCGCCGCGCTGGCCGCCCTGGAGGTTCTGGCGGCGCATCCGGAGTTGGTGGGTCGCCTACATGAGAACGCCTCCTACATGCGCTCCGGCCTGCGCCGGCTCGGGCTGTCCCCCCTGGACGGTCCATCGGCGATCATACCGGTGATCGTCGGCGACACGGCCCGCGCCATGCGCTGGGGAGAGGAGCTCTACCGGCGTGGCGTGTACGTGGTGGGCTTCGGCCATCCCGTGGTGCCTGAGGGGCAGGCGCGCCTGCGCGTGCAGGTCTCCGCCGCGCACACCCGCGAGCATCTGGATCGGGCCCTGGAGGCATTCGCGCTCCTGGACCGCCGGGGCTGAGGCCCCGCAACGTGGAGGCGTTCCGGCCCTGGCCCCTGGCCCTGGCGGTGGGTGTTGCCGCCTCCTGCACCTTGGGCCTATACTGAAACCCGTGGCGACGTAGCCAAGCGGTAAGGCAAGGGTCTGCAAAACCCTTATGCGGCGGTTCGAATCCGCCCGTCGCCTCCAACAGAGCGTGGCGAAGGCCCCTGGGGCAGTGAGCTCTGGGGGCTTTCGATTGTCCGCGCGACAGTCGGTCTAAGTCCGCCTGGTTCGGCCTTGGGAGGGGGGTTTCTGGCGGGTTCGGGCACCAAAATGGCACCAGACTTCGGACGTGTTCTGCCTGCTACTGTTGGCGTCTGTGGCGCGGTGGTAGTGGCGGTTGCGGCAGAGTTGGTGCCCTCACGCCACCCGTGCTGCCGCCACTGGGCCCAGGCCAGGATGGGCCGGCCTTCTCTCTGGTGGCGCTGGCGGTGGCGCGCGTAACTCGGCGCATCGGTATCGGGGGCGGCCCACGGCGGGGCACAGTGGAGGAGACAATACTGGTGGCGGGTGTCCGGCGCCAGGAACGGCCGTCCGCACCCGGGGGCCGGGCATCTCCGAAGGCTGAGCCCGGTGCGGGCGGCCCAGAGAAGTTCCAGCCCCTCTCCCCAGGCCAGGGCGCACAACCTGCCCGATGCGGATGCGCCCCGGTAGGGCGTTGGGATCTAAACTGCGCCTTTCCCAGCACAGAGGCCGGTCCTTGTGGGTAGAGGCCCGGCTGCCATCTTGCGCGAGTGGTCAGGAGCAGCACCGATGACGGGATGCCACCGAGGCGGGCCATGCGCGCAACAGGTTGCGCCGCCATGAACGCCGCTACGTCTTGAACCCCGCCCTTGCATAGATCGTTGCGGACTGCGGCAGGTGGTTCGTCAGCACTGGGCCTGGCTGAGGTCGCTGCGCGCATGGGGGACGCTGGCCGTGCGCGTGCGCTGGCAGTTGAGGCGGCTGACGATCCCAACGCCCTGCCAGAGGTGCGAACCAGGGCTCAGGAACTTGCGAGGCATGACGGGGAGGCCACCGTGGCGCCTGATGGCGCGGCACCGCGCCTGGTGGTCGGCCCTACTGCACCCGGCATCCGGGGTGCCAGCGGTGACACGCGGGGCACCGTCAACGTGAATCGCGGCACGGTGCTGTTGAACCAGGAGGCCGGGCACCCCTGAGCACCGGCCCACCCCCTCCCGCGATGGCGGGAAGGTTTGCCAAGGAGGGATACTGACGATGAAGCCTATCGTTGAACAGTCTCGCGACAAGGTGGTGGCGATAGCTCTGGATCGACGCGATGAAGATGCTGCCAAGAGCCTGGCCGAGATCGTAGCTGCCGCCGAGGGCCTGGACACGCTGCCGGGCCTACTCGCGGCTGAATGCTGGGCCTTTGCGCGTGCGGCGGTCACGGCGATGGGACTGACCGGCCAGATCGGCTCGGAAGCCTCCCTGGCCGCCAATGCGCGGCTTCTTCGTGTAGTGAGGCGGCTGCGGGCGCAGAGCCGTGACGCCGACGCGCTGCCGCGGGGCGTTGCAGGCACGCGGACGAGGCGCAGGCGGTCCCCACACGGCGTGCGCGTGGGCTGAAACGCTTGGGTGAGTCTCGGGGACATCACCGTGAAGCCTGGCGGCGGAGGTCGGCAACGGCGGGAATCGGCTGGGGTTGAACGCCCTGCGCACGGTGGACCTGTCCTATAGCGGCCAGAGCTGGACCATGTACTTCGAGTGCGGCGGGTACGCGGCGGTGGCACGGAAGCCGGTGGCGGGATAAACTGAGTGACAGAATGATTCATCCGCGCAGACGGGCAGCAGCCCGGCCGGCGCAGCACGATAACGGGTGATGGAGCATGGTCATGACAGCCGACGAGGTAAAGCGGGACCTGCACGCCTTGGTGGATAGCCTTCCGGCCGACGCGTGGGAGGTGGCCAGGCGCGTCCTCGCCGCGCTGGCGGCCCAGGCCGACTACGATCAGGAGCCGCTGACGCCCGAAGAGGAGGCCGCCGAGGCCCAGGGCTGGCAGGAGTGTGAGGCCGGCAAGGGTGTGTTGCTGGCCGAGCCCAGGGAACGTCGTGCCTGAAACCACGTGGACGGTCATCATCGCGCCCTCGGCCCTGAAGGCCCTGGGTGGGCTGCCCGCTGAGGAGCACCGTCGTATTGAGAAAGCGGTTAAAGGGCTCCGGGCGGGTCCTCGCGCAGGCGGGGGCAAGCCCTTGCACGGTCGGCCACAGTGGAGTCTGCGCGTTGGGGGCTGGCGCATCCTGTTCCGGGTGGACGAGGGCACGCGAACCATCTTCGTGACCGCCGTAGGTGCGCGTGGCGACGTGTACAAGAAGCCCTGACCGCATCCCACCGACCAAGCCGAGATGGATTCACCCAACCCCGCCAGGCGTGGACTGGACCTGTGGCTCCACAGGACGCCCGCAGCGGCGAAACGGCACGGGGTGCCACGGAGGAGCAGCGCAAGTCGCGCCCACGAGCTTCCTGGCGCGTCCTGAGCAGGCCCCATGCGGCGCGGGAGGAACAGCGGCTGGTGGCTGACCGAACTCGCGGCGCAAGCGCCCAGTTTCAGCCGTGGGGTGCTCCGCTGGTGCTGCTGCCCGGGCGTCAGATACGCCGCGGTGGGTAGGAGGTGGCCTCGTGCCGTGACCCGGTATCCAGCGGTGGTCCCGCTTCCGACCGGTGCCCG
>JAKAUG010000456.1 GCA_021827805.1 Bacillota bacterium
TGAGCTTGCTTATCCCGCTTCCCGGGGTGACGTGGAACTGCTGGTAGAAGGCCGGGTCTATGGTGGTGGCCGCGCTGACCGTGCCGTTGGCGTAGTCCGTCTCGTATCTCACCCCTCCGCCGGGGAAGTCGGCGCTGGGCTTGGTGATCACAAAGCTCGCTCCCGCATCGTACCAGAGTTCCGTCGGGTTCGTCGTCGTCAGGAGGGTGGCTGTGTTCGCGACCCCGGCCTGAGTAGACGATATAGAAGGAGCGCCTGAAGCCGCGACGGTCCCAGAATAGTAAGCATTGACCTCATCTTGGTAGTAATCCGTGGGCTGGAAGGTCGCACACGTTCCCGTGGCGCAGGTGCCTACGGTCGTCGTCGTCGAAATGCCGCTGCCTATCGCCTGGAAGGCGACGGCCCACCGCGGTGAGCTCATGGTGAAGGAGCAGCCGCTGGTGCGCGAGCGCGTGACGTACTACTTCCTGGACCTCAACCGTGACGAGTGGGATCCCGGGATGCGCTTCGAGCTCATGGAGCGGGTGATCACGGTCGCGGCAAGCCTGGTCTGGTCCGAACCAGATCCGCGGCATAACATTGGGCTGGTGGCCTGGGGCCGCATCGAGCGCTCGGTGCCCGAGGGCATGGGGCGCGAGGTGGAGGAGGCCGGCGTGCTGCGCGTGCCGGCCAAGTCCGGTTCGGCCCAGCGGCGCGTGATCCTGGAGTCGCTCGCTGGGCTGCAGCCCGCGGAGGGTCCGCGTTTCGCCGACCTGCTCAACAGCGAGGTGCGCAAGCTGCCGTGGGGCGCCACCATCGTCATGTTGGTCCCCACGAATACCGATGAACTGGTGGCGAGCTGCACGCAGATCCAGCGCCGTGGACATCCGGTGGTCATGCTCACGCTGGAACCGCGGCGGACCATGGATGCGCAGATCCCCATCCACGAAGTCGAGATCGGCCTGCAGGAGGTGCGTTTCGCATGACCGACCTCCCGGCCTGGTTTACGGCCGCGGCGGTGGGGTGGGGCACCGCGATGGGTGCCGCCGTCGCCTCGCTGTGGTTCGGTCTCTGGCCCCTGCACGATCCGAATATCCTGGCCTTCGCGGGTCTGTGCGGCGCCATCGCGTTTGTCGGCGTTGTGGATACCTTCCGCGCCCTGACCAAACGCCCCATGGACCCCACCCTGGCCGTGGCGGAGCTCGTCGTGACCGGTGCCCTGATCGCCGTGATCACGCCCCACTTCGTGCAGTTCCTGATCAGCGCGGTGCTGGTGGCCCTGGTGCGCGGGCAGGTGGGGGCGCTCACCCGTGTCATCGTCGACCTCTACGATTCGGGCCGGCAGGATGTCGCGAGGCGCACGCGCGGGCGTTTCACCACGGTCATGCTCGTGACCGGTGGGTTGGTCACCGCCTTTGTCCTCTTCAGCAGCCTGGATCGCAGCGCGAGCCTGTTCGCCTGGAGAACCGCCCCGATCGTGCTCCTGGCGGCCGTGGCCGGACTGGTGCTCGTCAGCGGTGCGGAGTATGAGGTGATGCGCTCACGCTTTCACGGTGGGCAGGTGACCACGGACGAGTCCTTCGGCACCGGCTGGTGGGGCCCCGTCGGCGGCCTGATCGCCGCCGTGGTCATCGTCTCCGCCATCGTGCCGGCGCCCCCGGCCGTCATCAGCCTGCAGGAGGTGGGCCAGGCCGTCGCCTGGACCTCCTACCACACCGTCCCAAACGGCAAGGGCAACGAGCACGTCGGCACGACCAGTGTCGGTCAGACCGGCGGTCTCAAGATCACCACGGGAGTGACAATCGCCCCAGCCGGGCCGAGCCCGGGCCTGTTCATCTTCCTCGGCCTGCTGGCGGCCCTGGTCGTGACCCTGGCCATCCGTTCGGTGCGCTACTCACGGCAGCTCGGGGTGGACACCTTCGAGCTGGTGATGCGCTACGTGCGGTCCGTGGGCGCCCTGGTCTGGTCGACCGTCAGCTTCTTCGTCGGCTTTGTGCAACTGCTCCTGGAGGGTCTGGCCGGCGACTGGAGCGGCATGAAACGCTTCTTGCGGCGCTGGTGGCTATGGATCCTGGATGTCATCACCGGGAGGATCTTTCGCAACATCTGGCGGCAGCTGGGCATCCGTTCGGCGGACCACAAGGCCGGCGAGGAGTTCGCCGCGGAGGCCAGGGCGCGCACCATGGCGGGTGCCGCCTGGAACCTGCCCCCCGGGGATCCGCGGCGCAAGATCCGCGAACTGTACCGGCAGTTCATGCAGGAGGCGAAGGACGCCGGCCTCGGGCGACGCCCGTCTCAGACGCCGCGCACCTTCCAGCTCATGGTGCAAACAGCGGAGCCGGCGACGGTCGAGGGGCTGGGCCAGTTGACCGGTGCCTACGAATGGGCCCGCTTCAGCCACCATCCGGTGACCACGGACCACATCGGCCGGGCCAGTTCCGGCTGGGAGGGCATCAAGGGCTACCTGGTCCGGCGCCGCGAGAAGTTCCGCGCGGCCTCGGCCGGGCTGAAGGCGGGGGAGCGCCGGGGCGCGGTCAGTGCCGACGGGCAAGCGGAGGAGGGCATGACGGTCAAGGTTCGGGAACGCGGTCCCCGGCGCATCTAGGGCGGCGGGGACCGCCTTGGGCCGGGGCACCGTCCAGTCGGATGTTGTGGAGGGAAGCGTAGATGGCGGAGGAGAACGCGGGCGCGAAGGGTACCGGCACCGAGGAACAGCCCAAGAAGCGGACGCAGCCCAGAGGCACCGGGGAGAGCGTCACCGGCCTCGCCAAGGACACGGCGGGTCTGGCCGAGTTCGCGCGCATCACCGCGCGGGTGCGCGAGAACATCGGCCGCATGATGGTCGGCAAGACCGACGTGGTCGAACTGATCCTGGTGACGATGCTCTGCGAGGGGCACATGCTGCTTGAGGACGTTCCCGGTGTGGGCAAGACCATGATGGCGCGCTCGGTGGCGGCATCGCTCGGCCTGCAGTTCTCCCGGGTGCAGTGCACGCCGGACCTGCTGCCCGCCGACATCATCGGCACGTCGGTCTATAACCCCAGCACGCGGGAGTTCGAGTTCCGCGCGGGACCCATCATGCATCAGATCGTGCTGACGGATGAGATCAACCGTGCCACGCCGCGCACCCAGTCGGCCCTGCTGGAGGCCATGGGTGAGAACCAGGTGACGGTCGACGGCGTGACGCGGCAGCTGGATCGGCCCTTCCTGGTGATCGCCACGCAGAACCCGATCGAGTTCGAGGGTACCTTCCCGCTGCCCGAGGCGCAGCTCGACCGCTTTCTCATGCGGGTGCAGATGGGCTATCCCAACGCGGCCGAGGAACAGGAGATCGTGCTGCGCCGCGTGCAGGGCATGCGCCCCGAGAAGCTGGAGTCCGTCGCCAGCCCCACCGATGTGCTCAAGGCGCAGGACGCCGTGCGCACGGTGCACGTGGACCGCGACCTGTCCCGGTACATCGTCGACCTGATCCAGGAGACCCGCAAGCATCCCGACCTGGCCCTGGGTGGCAGCCCGCGGGCGTCCATCAACCTGTTCATGGGCGGGCAGGCGCTGGCGGCCGTGCGCGGGCGCGACTACGTGCTGCCCGATGACATCCAGTACCTCGCCCCGTACATCCTCAATCACCGCATGGTGCTCAAACCCGAAAGCCAGTTGCGCGGCAAGACCACCTCGGATGTGGTCAAGGAGATCCTGGAGCGGCGCCCGCTGCCGATCGAGGAGGGCGTGTAGGGAACGGCTCCCGCCGAACCCAGGACCCAGAAGGCCGGAGGCGCTCGCCCAGCGGGGCCGAGCGTCTCCGGTCTGCCCCGTCACCCACCGTTCAGGGTGTGATGTCC
>JAKAUG010000367.1 GCA_021827805.1 Bacillota bacterium
CTGGCGGATGCCCGGGCCAGCGCGAGCGCGCTCGCCAGCGGCGCACACCTGACCCTGGGTCCGGTGACGAAGATGGTCAGCGAATCCGTGTCCGTTCCCCAGCCCATCTTCGCGGGCGCGATGGCAGCGTCGGTCGCCGTCACACCTGTGCTGGGTGGGCAGCAGGAGGTCAGCGCGCAGGTGACCGTGACCTTCCTGGCGAGCTGAGCGCAGGGGGCTGGGGGTGCCCCGGGTCACGTGTCGCGAGCGCGGTCGCGTTCTCGGCGGCGGCGGAGATGGGGCACCCCGAATCCCCGGAACGACGGCAGCGCTCAGCAACGGCGCCCCCGCGGTCTTGTCGTTGGAGGCTCTGGCGACGGCGCGACGGTGGGCCTGGCATCCGTGCGACGCCTGCGCCGGGTCGCCGCGAACCGGCCGAACGCTCAGCGGTGGCAACCCCCGCCTCCCCGCGGCAGGGAACGGAGGATCTCAGATGCCGCCGCGAGGAAGCCGGGCGTACGGCGCCGCAATGCAGGGCCGGGTCGCGCCGGGCCCGCGCTCAACGCGCAGCGTCAGAACGACGCCCGCGGCCCTGGTGAGCAGAAGGCCCAGCAGCCCGACGGCGCACAGGATGAGGCCCAGGCGAATGGCCCGCGCCGTGCTCATCGGCGCTCACCCGCACGGGCCGCCTGCAGATCCTGTTGGATCTGCAGGAATTCGTCGCGCGTGATCTCCCCGCGGGCATAGCGAGCCGACGCGAGCCCCAGCGGGTCCACGCCGCCGGTTGGAGGTGCCGCGGATCCCTCGCCCCAATGGCGCACGACGCCATACACCAGGAGCACCAGGCCGACCAGGATCGCCACGCGGAACAGGCCTCCGAGGAGCATGAGGATTCCGGGTGCCCATCCTCCGAAGAACATCATTGGGAACCGTCCCTCTCATCGTAACCTTGCGCTCTCCACCGCTGGCGCAACCAGGCTGCCGCTCGGAGATTCCCACTTCGCAGCGGCTGGCTTCACCAGGCCGTTCTCCTGGCCAGAGGGCCCGCAGATCGGCCTGCACGTGATGCCGTTCCGTCACGCCCAGTCGCGGCGGGTGATGAAGATACGATACCATACCAGTACTGAACAGGCCACAATACCTCCGGTAGTGCGCAATACCCGCGGCCGCCCCCGCCGCTGGGGATGCGGCCCTCTTGGCGAGCATAGGCGTGTGATATTGAGATGTTATGAGGAATGCGTTCGTTCGCGGCAGCGGCGTTGCCGTGAGGGGCGCCGTGTGGTACGATCATCCGAGTTTCGTTTCACGCTCCGCGGCAGGTAGGCCGGCTTCTTGGGAGGGCCTGGGCACGCAAGGCGCAAAGCTTTTGGCCCCGCGTACGGATGCTGGCGGGGCAGCGGGCGTGGGGCGCACCGGAAGCGGTCGCGCGGATGTTCTCGATGTGGATTTCCTCGTCGTGGGCGGCGGCCTCGCGGGCCTGTACACCGCCCTCCAACTGGCCGACCGCGGCCGGTGCCTCGTCGTCAGCAAGGCCGACCTGGACATCAGCAACTCCGCTTGGGCGCAGGGTGGCATCGCGGTTGCCCTGGACGCCGAGGATGATCCCGCGCTGCACGTTGAGGACACCCTCCGCGCTGGTCGCGGGCTGTCCAAGCTCAGTGCCGTGCGTATCCTTGCCAGCGAGGGTCCCGACCGCATCCACGAACTGTTGGACGCTGGCGTGCCCTTCGACCGCGATGCACAGGGTAGGCCGTCCCTCGGGCTTGAGGGCGGACACGGGCGGCGGCGCATCGTGCACGCCAACGGAGGCGCCACCGGGCTCGCCGTGGTGCGCGCCCTGCTGCCAAAGGTTCTGGGCCATCCGCGGATCACCGTGTGGGAGAATACGCGCCTGCTGGTCCTGGCGGCCGAGGCGGGCACGTGCCGTGGGGCCTTGGTGCAAACGCCGGAGGGCCCGCGGCACGTGCGCGCCAGGGCCACCGTGCTGGCCACCGGCGGGGCAGGGGGCCTGTTCGCCCGCACCACCAACCCGCCCAGCACGGCCGGGGACGGCATCGCCCTGGCCTACCTGGCGGGGGCGGCCGTCGCGGACCTGGAGTTCATGCAGTTCCACCCCACGGCCTTCGCGCAGGGCAAGCCCGCCTTTTTGCTCAGCGAGGCCCTCCGCGGGGAGGGCGCTCAGCTCTGGAACCTGCAGGGCGAGCGGTTCATGGCGCGTTATGACGCGGCGGGCGAGCTCGCCCCCCGCGATGTCGTGGCGCGCGCCATCACGGCCGAGATGGCCGCGACCGGTACCGACCACGTCCAGCTGCGCCTGGACGAGATCGGGGCGGAGGCGCGCCAGCACTTCTCCTCGCTGCTGGACGGCCTGCGGGCGCGCGGCTTCGACCCCATGGAGGCCGGGATCCCGGTGGCGCCGGCGGCCCACTACCTGATGGGCGGGGTCGCGGTGGACCTGGACGGCCACAGCAGTCTCGGGCGCCTCTATGCGGTGGGGGAGGCGGCCTGCACGGGGGTGCACGGCGCCAACCGTCTGGCCTCGAACTCACTGCTCGAATGCCTGGTCTTTGGCCATCGTGTGGCCGCGGCGGCGGCCGAGGAGCCGCCTGCCGACACCCTGCCCGCCGACCTGCCCGAGCCGGTCCGGCAGCTTGGGCCCGCGGAGCGCCAGCTGCTGGGCGCCTGGCTCTTCGAGGACCTCGGGATCCTCCGCTCGCATGCTGGCTTCGCGCGCCTCCGCGAACGCCTCACCAGCCTGCCACCTTCGCTGGAGGGCGTGGTGGCGTCGCTGATGGCCGCCGGCGCTGAACGGCGCAGGGAGAGCCGAGGCTCCCACTTCCGCTCCGACTACCCGCGGGAGGACCCAGCCTTGGCCGGCCACCTGGTGACGGTGCTTGGCGGCGACCCGCGCTTGGAGTTCTGGTCGTGAGCGGACCGGGTGCGGGCGGCTCTCCGACTGGCTGGCCGGAGGGTTGGCCGGCGGCGCAACTCGACGCGCTGCTCGAGGCCGCCCTCGCGGAGGATGTGGGCAGCGGGGATGTCACCACCGCGGCCTGCGTCGATCGGGGGCTTCGCGCGCGTGCCGTGCTCCTGGCCAAGCAACGGGGGCTGGTGGCCGGCCTGCCCGTCTTCGCGCGCGTCTTCGGGCTCTTGGCGCCGCAGGTGAGCTGGCGGCCGCTGGGCGGGGATGGCATGGAGATCACCGCACCCCCGGTGCGCCTGGGTGAGTTGGCCGGGCCTGCCGCCGTCCTGCTCTCCGGGGAGCGCGTGGCCCTGAACCTGCTCCAGCATCTCTCCGGCGTGGCCAGCCTGACCCGCGCGGCCGTGGATCTGGCCGCCGGCCGCGCGGAGATCCTGGACACGCGCAAGACCACGCCAGGCCTGCGGTGGCTCGAACGCTACGCGGTGCGCGTGGGCGGTGGGGTCAACCACCGCTTCGGCCTGGACGACGGCGTGCTCATCAAGGACAACCACGTGGCGGCGGCGGGCGGTGTGGGGGCCGCCGTGCGCCGGGCCCGCGCCATGGCGCCCCGCGGTTTGCGCCTCGAGGTGGAGTGCCGCACGCTCGCCGAGGTGGACGAGGCGCTGGAGGCCGGCGCGGAGATCATCCTGCTGGATAATATGTCCTCAGATCTCCTGACCGCCTCGGTGGCGCGCATCGGCGGCAGGGCGCGCACCGAGGCCTCTGGCGGCGTCACGCTCGCCAACCTGGCCAGCGAGGGGGCCTCATGGGGGATGCCGGAGGCGAGGGCTCGCCAGGTGATCGAGGAGGTGGTCGAGAGGGTCCCCGAGGCGGTACTGGGGGCGGCACGTTCGGTCCCCGGGCTC
>JAKAUG010000236.1 GCA_021827805.1 Bacillota bacterium
CGCTGCCTACGCTTAGCGCGCGTCCTCGCGGTCCGCGCTCTCAAGGCTCGCTTCGCCGTGAGTGGCTAGCCCTTCGGCGGCAGGAATTCCACCTGCTCTGTACAGTCAGCTTTCGTGGCGCACCCCCTTCGGACCGGACCCACTGCCTCACTCCGCAGCGGCGCCGCCTGCGCCGCCGCTGTTGATGGCTCCCCTCGCCCCTCGCACCGAGCCCCCTGCCCCTGCCGCGCCAATCCTGGGAAGGCGTTCAGCAGGTGCACCGCACTCTCGGCGACCGGTTCGCCGCGATGCGTACGCGCGAGCACTTCTTCGCCTTTCTCTCGCTCCCCACCAGGCCTACCACGCTCTGGTCTGGCACACTGCCGCCGCTACCTCCCCTCCGCCCTCTCCCGATTCCGAGCCCTTGAGGGGTGGATGATCCACGTACCGCCCCCCACCCGTAGGCCGCGTGCGCGCTTCGGGCCATGCCGGCACCTTGTTTCGGTCGGCGGCGGCCGCCCATTTCGGCGCGGCCGTCCGGAGCCGGAGCCATTGGGACACAAGGCAAGCGGAAGCATCAGGGGGCGAGAGGGACGAGGGCGGCCGCCGCCGACCGAAATACGCAGGCTGCGCTCACCAAGGAGGCGAACCCCCGCCCCCGTCCTGCCATGCCATTCTGTCGTGGCTGCCCTGCCCCGCGCCGGCGGCGCACCCCTCCTGCCACGGCTCGCCCCGCCCATCGCCGTCCCCTGTCCTTGTATGATCCACCTGTTGGCCATCGGGCTTCCGTCTGCACGCTCCACTCCGCACAGCCCGCATGCCATGCTGTCGGCATACCCGCCAGGCGGCTGCCCGCCGGCCCCATGTCCCGGGAGACCTCCTCCGTCTCGGCGCCTGGGAGGAAGCAGGCTGGCAGCCGTCGTATCCGAGGCTGGGATGATGCGCACGCGCGTTCTTCCGGCGCCACCGGAACGGATCGTGGAAACGGCACCCCAGGTGCATCGAGGAGGTGGCACGACATTGCGCCCGCGCCCCCTGCCGCTGGACTGGTTCGCTGGCGAGGAACCGCTCCCGGCGACCGAACTCGTGCTGGTCTCCTGCGCCGTGTGCGGCAGGCCCCTAGCGTCCGTGCCCCCGGGGGCCAGAGTGTACTGCCCGATCTGCCGGAGGTGGAACGAGGCCGCTGGGGCCAGGACGCCCGGCGCCGCGCGCACGGACGGCGGAGGCCGGCCGGCGAAACGCCGACGGTAGCTGTGGGGAACCGCGGACAGTCCGCTCGGCCGGTTCCCGTGCCGCACGCGTGACCGCAGACGTACCGGCTCCGCGTCTTGGTCCAGGAGGAGAAGTGGAACGGCGCAACCGTGGCCCGCGCTGCGTGGGGCCGGAAGAACCATCGCAGGATCCAGGAAATCGCGCATCTCGGGCGGGCCGCTGTCGCGGCGGTGGCACGGGTGCCCGCGCGGAGTGAACGCCCAACGCGACCTCCACAGCGCGCATCTGGCCCGGTTCGTCCACCAGACCACAGACGAGAGATACCTGCTTGACGCGGGCCAGGCCGCGCGAGTTGGCCGGGTGCGGAACCGCTCCTGCATGCGGCGTATGGGCGGGGCAGTCAGAAGAACCAACACGCCAGGGGTCCGGTTCCCCCACCCCGACCCGCCCCGCAAGGGGTCAGCGTGGGTCGCACGCGCAAGGGGTGCTTGCGCCAAGCCCACGGGGGCCGGTGCTCCAAGCGAAGGCCACGAGCCAGAATGTTGTGCCAGGGCAGACCCGAGCCCGAGAGGGCCTGGCGGAGGCCAATGTGATGCACCCCAGAACCCCCCGGCTTTGGCCGTGGGGAGGTTCAGGATGCGGGTACGCGCACGATGCTGCGGTCGCTGTGGGGGGCAGACAATGGGCGTCGGGGACGGGGTCGTGAGGCCACGCATTCTGATCATCGAGGACGAACCGGGCATCGTCGAGTTCCTCGAAGTTGGTCTGGCGCACGAAGGCTTTGCGGCCGAGGTGGCCCGCGACGGCGCCAGCGGTCTTCGCCTTGCGCTCGAGCACCAGCCCGATCTCGTGGTACTCGACGTCATGCTGCCGCAGTTGGACGGCTTCACGGTGTGCCAACGGCTGCGGGCGGCGTCCCCCGTCCCGGTGATCATGCTCACCGCCCGCCAGGAGCTGCCGGATCGTGTCCGCGGTCTGGATCTGGGCGCCGACGACTACCTCACCAAGCCGTTCCAGTTCCAGGAGTTGGCCGCACGGATCCGGGCCGTTCTCCGCCGCCACCGTGGTGACGGCGGAGGGACCGCCGTGCGATCGGCGTCCCTGCTCTGCGTGCAGGACATCACCCTGGACCGCGGCCTGCGTGAGGCACGGCGCGGTCCGCAACGCCTCTCCCTGACCCGCCGGGAGTACGACCTGCTCGAGTTCCTCATGCGTCACCCCGACCAGGTCCTGACCCGGGACGTCATCCTGGACCGTGTGTGGGGTGCCGACTTCACGGGCGACGGCAACATCATCGAGGTGTATGTCCGCTACCTTCGGCAGAAGCTGGGCCCGCCCAGCCCCATCACCACGATCCGCGGCGTGGGCTACCTGATGCGTGCCAGCCGCGAGGGTCGGGACCATGTCTAGGGGCCGAGGTACCCGCCTGGCACTGCGGTGGCGGCTGACCATCGCCTCGTGCGCGCTCGTCGCCCTGCTCGCTGGCGCCCTGGGCGCCGCTCTGTACATCCAGGTGGGATACCTGCTCCAGGTCGGCGTGCGCAATCGTCTGCTCAGCGCCACCTCGTTGCTGTTGTCCACCACGAGCGGGGACGATCTGGCTGGCGGCGGGGCCGGCGAGGGGCTGACACGCCTCAAGGCGCGGATCCATCAGAGCAACGCACTCGCCCACTCAAACATTCAGGCCGTCATCCTCGGCCCCACGGGAGCACCCCTGGGGACCCCAGCGGCCTCGGCCCCCTTGCCCTTCGCGGAGAGGCTGGGCCGGGAGAGCCGGAACCGTCCCACCTGCGGCGTGACGGGCAGGGGCGCGGCCAAGCAGATGGTCTGCGTCGCGGCCCTGGCACCCGCTGAGGCCGAAGACCACGCGGCGACCCCTCCCGCGCCTGGCTCCGCCGGATCGCTGGTCCTCTTCTCCTCGCTCCAGGGAGTGGAGGCCACCCTTGCCGGCCTGCGCCTGGCACTGGCGCTCGGCCTCGCGGGCACGCTGCTGCTGGCTTCTGTGCTAAGCATCCCCCTGGCGCGCGTCGCCCTGAAACCGCTTTCGCTTATGGCTGCCACCGCCGAGCAGATCGGGGAGGGCGACCTGTCTCGACGGGTCGCCACGCCCGCCCCCCGGGACGAGGTGCGGGATCTTGCCCTGGCGTTCAACGCCATGTTGGAACGCATCGAGAGCGCCTTCGCGGTGCAGAGGGACAGCGAGGCACGCGCCCGCCACTTCGCGGCCGACGTCTCCCACGAGTTGCGCTCCCCACTCACAGCCCTGGGTGGTTCCGTCGATGTCCTGCTCCTGGATGCCGCGCGGAGTCCGGAGGAGACCCGTGGGATTCTGCGACGCATGCAGGACGAAATCCGGCGTCTGACGCGGCTCGTGCAGGACCTGCTCACCCTGGCCCGCATGGATGCCGCAAGCCCAGCGCTGGCTGAGCACGAGGCGGTCTGGGTGAAGGACGTGGTGGTGAGCGCGATCCGGGAGACCCTTCGGTGCTGCAGCGCCTGCGCGATTACCTGATCACCTACGCGCTGCTCACCACGCTTGCGGTGATGATCGTCGGCTGGACGGTACTCGCGCTGCTGCTGATCGC
>JAKAUG010000368.1 GCA_021827805.1 Bacillota bacterium
TCTTCCAACGAGTAACAGCCGATGTCCAGGACCGCCCCGCCCACAGCGGTTGCCTTGCGCACGAACGTGCCACCTGGAATCCCTCGCCGCCGCCCACCCCCGACCTCGGCGAAGTAGATGTGGCCCAGGGCTCCGGACTCCGCCAGGCTCTTGGCGGTCATGTTTCTGGCCTCGTAGCGACTCTGGAAGCCCACGGAGAGCATCCTGTCATGGCGCTTGGCCTGGCGCACCATGTCCACGCCCTCGGCCAGGGTGGTGGCCATGGGCTTCTCGAGCAGAACATGTTTGCCGGCGGCGAGGGCGTCCATGGTGGGCTGGTAGTGCGCCGCGTTGAACGTGCAGACGCTCACGCCGTCGAAGTCCTGCTCGAGCATCTTGCGGTGATCGGTGTACGCCTGGGCGCCCTCGAATCCGAAGCGTTGGATGAAGGACTCCGCGCGACCCGGCACCACGTCCGCCACAGCGACCACGCGCACCCCGGGAATCTTCTTGTATCGCTCCGCGTGTGCCCCGGCGATGCCGCCGGAGCCGATGATCCCGATCCGAACATCCCCTGTGGCCAAGCCCCATTCCTCCGTCTCCTGACTCGGGCTACGATCCTGCCACTCGCTTCCGTGCCCGGCGGGCAGGTCCCTGCCTGTGTTCGTGCGGCTCGCACGCATTGCAGTGCTCGTCGGCCTCGATCTGCAGGGTGCAGTGCTCGATGCCGAAGCGGGCGCGCAGGTCGGCCTCCACGGTCCTGGCGATGCGCTGTCCCTCCGGAAGGCTGATGGCACCCAGCACCAGGTGCCCGCTCATGGCCCGCCGACCGCCCCCGATGCTCCAGAGGTGCACGTGGTGGACGCCGTGCACCCCCGCCACCTCCGCCATGGCGGCAGCCACCTGCGTGGTGTCCAGACCCTCGGGGCTGCTCTCCTGGAGCACGGCCGCCGTCCTGCGCAGCACCTGCCAGCCGCCGCGCAGGAGCGCCAATGAGATACCCAGGCTCAGGAGGGGGTCAACGACGCGGATCCCGGTCCAGGCGATGCACAAAGCCCCCAGGATCACGGCCCCGCTGGCTGCCGCGTCCCCAAGGACGTGCAACCAGGCGCTGCGCACGTTCAGGTCGCGCTCGGAGGCGGCGTGCAGCCTCCAGGCGATGAGGCTGTTGATGCCGAGGCCCACGATGGCGGGGAAGAGCATCCACAGGGTGCGGATCGCGGGCGGGTGGCCGATGCGCAGCAGGGCCAGGACGGCGATTCCCAGGCTGATGACCATGAGGACCACCGTGTTCAACAGCGCCACCAGGATCCCGGTGCGGCCAAAGCCGTAGGTGCGCCGCGCGGTGGGCGGTCGAAGGGCCAGGTTGGCGGCCCACGCCGCCGATCCCAGGGCCAGGACGTCGCCGAGGACGTGTGCCGCGTCCGCGGCCAGGGCCATGCTCCCCGAGCGCCAGGCTCCCGCCACCTCGACCAGCAGCACCAGGGCCGTCAGGCCCAGCGCCGCGGTGAGCTGACGTGCGGTCTCCGGTTCCTCGGCATGCCCGTGGTGCTCGTGCAACGGCGACGACCTCACAGCGAACGCAGACTGGCATACAGGTACGTCGAGATCATGGTCAGCGTCCCCGTGAAGACCATGATCCCCAGGGCAGATAGCAACAGCCCACTGATGCGCTGCACCGCGGGCAGATACCTGCCGAGGCCGGGCCAGAGACGCTGCCCCCTGGCGGCGACGGCCGCGAGGACGAGGAAGGGTACCGCGAAGCCCAGCGAATACAGGCCCAGCAGCAGCGTGGCCCGGCCGAGGTGGGCCGTGCCCGCGGCCAGCAGGAGGATGCTCGCCAGCACGGGACCCACGCATGGTGTCCAGCCCAGGGCAAAGGCCGCCCCCAGGAGCACCGACGTCCCTGGGCCCACCCGCTGCGGCCGATAATCCACGCCGCGCGGGTTGCCCAACAGCCTCGCCGGGAGCACGCCGGCCAGGCCGAGGCCAAGCGCGAAGATCAGGATGCCGCCCACCTTGTCCAGGGGCAGGCGGTAGGCGAGCATCCAGCGTCCCAGCGCGCTGGCCGAGGCGCCCAGGGCCATGAAGATGAGGGTGAAGCCCAGCGTAAACAGGCTGGCGCCGCCCACCGCCCTCCTGGGGCCGGCGCTGCCGAGCTGCGCCAGGAACGCGGGATAAAGCGGCCAGACGCAGGGGGAGAAGAAGGACACCGTGCCGCCGACCAGAGCGATCCACGCCAGCACGTGCCACGCCCCCCCCCACTGGACTGGATGATACACGCCGACGGGGAACCATGAGGGCGCGGTCGCCGTCGAACGAGGCAGGCGCCGAACGACAGCTGCCGAAAGGTGGCGTCCTGAACCCAAGGGAGGGCACCCCCACGCGGGCATCGCCGGTCCGGCTGTTGACCCTCTGTGTCGTGCTGGGCCTTGCGTCCGCCTGCGGCCTGCGCGGCGCCGCGCCTGAGGCCCAGGGGCTTCCGCCAGCCGCGGTCACGCGGCCGACCACGGGGACGGCCGCGGCCCCGACGGCCGTCGATCCCTCCCTGCCCTGGTATGCCTGGGAGACGCCCCCAGCACCCGCACCGGCCAGCGCCAGCCAGGTGGCGCGATTGCTGGCTCTGATCGCGCCGCCGCCCGCTCCTCCGGCCTTTCGGCTGCCCTCCGGAACCCTCCCTCCAGTGAGCAGCCCCGCCTCGGGATGGCTGCCGGACCACCGGCTTGTCGCCTACTATGGCAATCCGCTGAGCCCGTCCATGGGCGTGCTGGATTGGTATGCCCCAGATGTCATGATCTCCAAGCTTGAGGCTCAGGCCGCGGCGTACCAGACCGCGGATCCGCTCGTGCCGGTGGTGCCGGTGCTGGACCTGGTGGCGGATGTCGCGCAGGGCTCGCCGCAGCCGGACCACACCTACCGCATGCGCATGCCGTACAGCCTGATCGCGCAGGAACTGGCCCTGGCCCGCGATCACCGCATGCTGCTCATGCTTGAGATCCAGGTGGGCCGCAGCTCCGTCCAGGCCGAGTTACCCTACTTCGAACCGTTCCTGAGCCAGCCCGACGTGGAGGTGGCCCTGGATCCCGAGTTCGCCATGCCCAAGGGGGAACGTCCCGGGGTCCAGATCGGGACCCTCTCGGCGGAGGACATCAACTGGAGCATCCGCTACGTGGCGGGCCTCGTGGCGCGCTACCACCTGCCGCCCAAGGTCTTCGTCGTGCACCAGTTCCGCCAGGACATGGTCCCCGACTGGCGCGGCATCAGCTTGGTGCCGGGGATCCAGTTCGTCATGGACACCGACGGATACGGCGGCCAGCAGGTCAAGCTGAGCAACTATCGTTCGTTCATCACCGACCAGCCCATCCCGCCGGTGCGCTACGGGGGCATCAAGCTCTTCTACAAGTATGATGCGCCGCCCTGGGGCAACGGTCTGCTCACCCCCGCCCAGGTCCTGGCGCTCGACCCCCCGCCAAGCCTGATCATCTACCAGTGACGGCTCGGCGTTCCGGAGAGCGGCACCGGTGCTCAACCCCACGGCTAAAGCCGGGGGGCTCTGGGGTGCGTCGCATGGGCCTCTGCCAGGCTCTCTCGGGCTCGGGCTCGGGTCTGCCAGCAGCCTCGCTTCTGGAATAGTCATCTGACTACTCTGCGGCGGGCACACCCCAGACCAGGCACGCGCCCCGTCCTCTGCCCACCGGACCACGGGTCAGGAGCGCTTCAGGCACTCCTCCCCCAGCTGGCGACCGCGACTTCCGACGGCGCCGGGACACGCTCAGTGATC
>JAKAUG010000242.1 GCA_021827805.1 Bacillota bacterium
GGAGGTCCACGAAGCGGTGGGGATCCGCTGGGTCCACCCTGACGTATCCGGGTCCGGAAGCCTCGCTCACCTCGAGGTCCCCACGGGCCAGCACCACGGGCGTCGCGTTCCGATACCGGTAGCTCAACACGTAGGTCCAGAGGCCCGTCTCCTGGGGGGCGAAACGCAGCAGCCACTCGGGTGCCCCCAACGGCTGCAGCACCTGGGCACCGCCTGCGTCCTGGCTGCGGGTGTATCCCTGGTAGTAGAAGGCGGCGATGGTCAGGCTGCGGCCCGACGGGCTCCGGAGCGCGCACGAGAGATCCACCTCGGCCGGATCGAAGGGGTTGCCGATGCCCGGCTCCAGGCTGAGGGAGGGCTCCCAGGTGCGGCCCTTTTCCACGAAGGCGGGGATGGTCAACACCCGAGGTGGGGCGGGCGCGGCGCCGGAGCCGCTCCCGGGTCCGCCCGCGTCCGCGCTCCGCCGCCGCGCGCACCCATTGAGACCCTCCGTCATGGTCACCGCCCCCACCAGCAAACCATGTGCCACGACCTCACGTCGCGTCCAGTTTTCCGTCCCCACCGGGCGACGCCCCCTCTCCGGACCGCTGGGTGACCCTTGTCCTCTTCCCCGCCTCGCCCGCCGGGCAGGCCTCCTTGCCGAGCGCTTCGCGCCGTTGGGGGCGGGCGCGAGCAGCCGCCCCCGCATCACGCTGGCGGCCTATTTGTAGACTTGGACATCCGCGATGTAGATGGTCCCTTTGCCGGGTGTTCCCGTCCCGTTCGGGCTCACGTAGAACGCGATTTGCTTGATGGTGGTCAGGACGGTACCGTCAACCTTTGTTGCGGCGGATTCTTCTCCCAGGAGGGATGCACGAAGTTGGAGAAGGGGTACTTCAGCTGTTTCCAGCCACTGAAGTTCAGGATCGGGTACGCTTCCCACCACTGCTGATCTCCGGTCTTGAACTGCACCACCATCTTGTCCTTGGAGTTGTCACCGTTCACCCACACGGACAGTCCCCTGTAACCACTCCAGTCGTTGCTGCTGCTCAGCAGGTGTTCCAGCCCCGCGTAGCCGGGGGCTCCCGCGTCGTAAACCACCTGCATGGAGGCCAGCCCGTTGATCTTCTCCGTCGTGCTGATGGTGGGCGTGGCCGTGCCACCCCCCGTGTTGCGGAACCACAGTTGTTGCAACATCGCCGCCGAACCATACTCCTGGAAGTTCTCCACCGTCAGAGCGGTTGCGGCGCTCGACGAACTGCCGCTGACCGCGGGATGGGCACTTCCCGACGCGCCACACCCCACAAGCAGGACGAGACCAAGAAGGCACGCCCCGAAGCTCGCCCCGACACATCGCTTTCTTCGTCATTGGGAGGCATCTCCCTTTTCTTGAGTCCACCATCGCCCGCTGTGGCGGTCGGAAGCAAAGGAACATGAACCAGGATTTCGCAGTGTACTGCGCCAGCCCTGAGGCTCAGGTGGACGCACCGCGCGGGCGACGTGCCCGAGACCGTGGGCAGGCGCTCTGACCTATGCGGAATTCGGGATGAAAAGGGGAGCGGAACGTGGGCGCCGGTCGCCGGGCCTACCGCGTTCCGCGGGAGAGAGCGGACGGCGTGCAGAGGATCCGGTCCCCCGGCCGGGTGGGACCGGCGGCCCCCGCCGGCAACTCCACGACGGTGCGGGTGCCGCGACGCAGGGGACCAAGCCGCCAGGGTCGCAGGTGGGAACACACGGCCAGGGTGCGGCCCTGAGCATCCAGGCACAGAACATCGAGGGCGAAGCGCATGCCCCAGGTGTGAATGCTGCTGCAGGGGGTCAGCACCAGGCCCTCCCCCTCGCCCAGCCCGGCACAGCCCAACAGGCCCCGGCCGCGCGCCCAGAAACCCTTGGCCCAGCGGGCTTCCCGGGCCAGGACCAGACCGCGGTCCACATTCTCCACGGTCACGGGACCCTGGCCGTATCGCATGGGCCAGCCGCCTCCTCGGTGGGGACTGCCCGGGCCTCTCCGTCTTCGGGCGAGCTCGGCACCTGGGGCGGCGCCCCTTCCTCCTGCACGATCTCGCGCAACAGGTCGACCCCGCCCGCCTCGTGTCCAGCGCGTTCGGCCGGGGCATGGAAGGTGACGTTGACCCCGGCCACGCCGAACGTGGTGAGGTGGTAGACATCGAGCCTGCGGCGCGGCAGTGAGCCCAGATAGAGGTGATACGGCCAAGCCGCCTCCGCCCAGAGCACGATGTCCGGCGGACGGCGCCAGGCCACCAGTCCAGACAGCCAGCACCCGCGGCCGCCCTCCAGTTCCGTGCGCAGGCGGAAGAGCACATCCTCACCGCCGACCCAGGGGACGGCCAGGGCCGGGGCGGGGACCGCCGCCGCGCCCACCGCGACCTCAGCCTCGCCCGTGAGTTCCAACTGCCCGAGGACCTCGCCCCCGGGGCCCGTGAACCGCAGGGCTCCGCGCACACGCCTCTGGGGACGGACCTTGATCAGCCACCCCCCGTACCCTGCCCCCAGGCCAAGGAGGAGGCCGAGGCCCACCACGCCCAGGGCCAGCCCTCGGAAGTGCATGGCAAGCCACACCCGCCAGCGCGGCCGCACGCGCCAACTCCAGCTCAGCGCGTCCGCGGCCAGGCGCACCCCCCCAGGCGCCGAGAGCCCGAGCCTCAGGGTTGTGGGCCCGGTCTGCGCACCCACGTGCACCGGAAGGCCGAGCGTGGAGCTACCCGGCGGGATGATCAGCGTGGTGGGAGCGGCCCAACCGGTGGGCAGGGCGCTGCCCGAGAGTGTCAGGGTGACCGGCGCGCTGCCGCTGTTCTTGCCCCGGAGATCAAGGGTCGCCACCGATCCCGCCGTTGGGTCCTCAAGACCCGCCCTGGTCAGCGCCAGGCTGACCGTGGTCGGGGGGCTGGGTGGGGGTGCGGCGGCCGCCGGGGCTGAGGCGGCCCAGGCCGCATCCAGGGCCTGGGCCAGCCCGCCGGCCTCGGCGGCGAACCAGAAGCGGCCGTCTCCCTCCCTGGCCAGGCGCTGCAAAAGGCCCTGATCGACCCCGCTGCCCAGGCCCACGGTCTCCAGGTTCCAGCCGTGGGCCGCCACCGCCGCCGCGTCCGCGTCGAGGCGCGCGGCATAGGCGGCGCTCTGGCTACCGGGGACATCCGGCACCCCGTCGGTGACAAGCACGACCGCGGCCGCGGCGGGCGGTGGCGAGGCCGCGCTCAGCGTCTGCGTGCCCGCCTCGAGTGCCGCGGCCAGATCGGTGCCGCCCGATGCGCCCAGTTCGCCGAGGGCCCTGGTGAGCCCGCCGCCAGCCAGGGCCTGCCCGACCGGACTCAGCGGCAGCAGGAGGTGAGGCGTTGCGGCAAACCCCAGCACGGCCACCAGATCGTCCGGAGGCAGGGTCACGACCAGCCGTGCGGCCGCCTGGGCGCGCATGCCGGTCGGGTCGCTCTGGGTCATGCTGCCGGAGGTGTCCAGGAGCAGGACCACGGCGCTGGGCGGCACGGCGGCCACGGCGGGCCCGACGGCCCCCAGCGCCGCCCAGCACACCGCCCCGACACCCAGGCACACAAGCCGCGTGCCGGGCTTCAACGTCTCGCCATGGGCATCCCGCCCACCCCCGTCGCTCCTGTCGAAAAATCCTGGCACAATTCGCGTCGCGCCACAAGGAATCCCTGCGACGGGCGCGAACACTCCACGACACATCCGACAAAGGCAAACCCGTCGTGAGGCGGGGACGCAAAGCCACAGGTCCGAGGGGGGATCACCCCCGACGAC
>JAKAUG010000430.1 GCA_021827805.1 Bacillota bacterium
AGCCCGACCGCCCGTGCGTTTGTCGCCTATGTGCGCGCCCATGTCCCGCTGCATCCCGCCAGCCCTGGCCGGTCCGAGCTTGCCCCGCAGGGGCCCGAGGTTTAGGTTGTCGTTGTTGGCTCTCAAGGACAGAGAGGGGGGCGCGCTGGTGAAGGTGGTTGCCATCTCGCCGCGCGGCTATTGCTACGGTGTGGTCGACGCCCTCACGCTGGCGCAGCGTGTGGCGGCGGACCCGCGGGTGCCGCGGCCCATCCACATCCTGGGGATGATCGTGCACAACCGACACGTTGTGGAGGATCTGCGCCGGCAGGGCGTGGTCACCCTGGATGGCGCCGACCGCGGCGCCCTGCTGGACCGCATCGATACGGGAACCGTCGTCTTCACCGCGCACGGCGTCTCGCCGGAGGTGAAGCGGCGCGCCGAGGCCCGCGGACTCACATGCTTTGACGCGACCTGTCCGGATGTGACGCGCACGCACGCCGTGATCGAGGACCGCGTACAGCGGGGTGCGCACATTGTCTATATCGGGCGCAAGGGCCATCCCGAGCCCGAGGGGGCCATGGGGGTGGCACCGGGGAGTGTGCACCTGGTGGAGACGATCGCTGATCTCCAGGAGCTGGAACTGCCCGAGGGTCCCGTCGCTGTGGTCACGCAGACCACGCTGTCCCAATGGGACACCGAGGAACTGATCGCGGCCTGCCGGGAACGCTACCCGCAGGCGGAGGTGTTCAACGAGATCTGCCGTGCCACCCAGTTGCGGCAGCAGGCGGTGGCCGAGCAGGCTGGGGTGACGGATCTGGTGCTCGTCGTCGGCGATGAGCGGAGCAACAACACGAACCGCCTGGTGCAGGTGGCTCGGGAGATCGCCGGCCGGCCGGCCTATCGCATCGACAGCGTCGAGGACATCCGACCGGAGTGGCTCGAGAACGTGGGCACGGTGGGTGTCACCTCGGGGAGCTCCACCCCCACGGAACTGGTGCAGCAGGTCATCGCCTACCTCCAGGGCCTGCCCTCTGACGGTTCGCTGCCCGCACCGAGCGCGCGCGCCCAGGTGCGCCTGCCGGGCGCGGTGCGCAGGGGCTCGGGCGTCCCCCCCTCGGCCGGATCGGCATGAACGCTCTCTTGCGCGGCGCGGCGGGTGGCTGTTATACTCCGCAGCGCGCGGGTGCGGGGCGGGCGTGGCGGAATGGCAGACGCGCCAGCCTTAGGAGCTGGTGGGCCCAAGCCCGTGAGAGTTCGAGTCTCTCCGCCCGCACCAGTGGCTTGCAGGAGCGCGGGAGTAGCTCAGGGGTAGAGCATTTGCTTGCCATGCAAAGGGTCGCGGGTTCAAATCCCGTCTCCCGCTCCATTTGACAGCCAAGGGCCCCAGGGCTCAGAGAGAACCCCCGCGGCGCAGGCCTGGCGGGGGTTCGGCTTTTGCAGACACGATTGCGGACATCCAGCGAAGTGCCAGCGGTATGCACGCTGTCCGCGGAATCAGGGCGCGCGGCGCGGCCGGCCAGGATGGCGCGGCGCCTCCGGTGCCGGCGGCCCCGCCTGGTGTACTCAGACAGGCATCCACCGCATCGGCCGCCGCCACATTGGCCTCCGGCAGCATGTGTCCGTAACGGTCCACTGTCAGCCTCCACCGCCTGTGCCCGATACGTTTGGCGACGATCTCCAAGAGCACTCCGGCAGCAAGTGTTGTTGGTACAGGCCTCCTCCCGTCTTGGTAGCCCTTCTCCCTCAACGGCTCAGACTTCTTGAAGACGCTCCTAACCCTCCTGCTGGTCAGCGGTTGCACAGATGCGCACAATGGATACCCCAACCTCCTGTTCCGCCGGCCTTCCGTCGCTGACATCATCCGTGATCACAGGTTCAATCCGCATCTCCATTGATTGCCTTACAGCTCCCTGTCCATCGTGGGGAATCGCTGTTCATTTGTTCAGGGGCCCAGTGCCAACGTGGGCCGTCGGCTCTACCTCATACTGCAGGCCCTGAGCATCATACCGGCCGACACCGCCATCTACGCGCTGTTCCCGCACTATTCCTGGGAGGCGTGGACGATCAGCGGCTGGGCCGATTACGGCGAGGCCCGCAAACGCGGGTAGCGGTCGGGGCGGAAGCCACTCGCCCGGTCCCGACCGGCCCTTTCGCGGACCAAGTTCCACGCGCCCGACGGCGTGGGCCAGGCTAGGCCATGCTGGGTGCAGACACGGTCACCAGGGTGCCATAGTGCGTGATGCCAAACAGCGTCTTGGCCTGGGCCAGGGGCATCTCCACGCAACCCGCGCTCTGGGGGAACCCGTACGCCTGGCGGGGAAAGGCGTGGATGGCGTCGTTGCCCTTGAAGTAGTTGACCCACCGCACGTCCGGGTAGTAGTACGGCCTGCCGTTGGCGCCTGCCCCCCGCATGGACTGCGAGCGGAACCTCAGGTGAATCGGGAACGTGCCGACGTGCGTGTGCGCCGGCGGCTTGGCCGTGTTGACCAGCGCGCTGAGCACCACGCTGCCGTTACGCCACAGTTGCAGTGTCTCGGGCAGGTTCTCGGTCACGTGAACGTAGGTGTAGGCGTGAGGATCGACATCGTGCCCCTTCCATGCGACAACCAGGTCCTGCCACATGGTCGCCGTGGCATAGGGGAGGATGGGCAGGCCGTGGACCCGGTCGAAGGCGATGATCGCCCCCTGCGTGATCGGGTTATCCGCATGCGGGGCCCAAAGTTGGGCGAGGCTGGAGGGCACCGACGACCACCGCCAGGTGAAGGTGCCCGCGGGGGGGGCCGTGACGTCCAGGTCACATCCGCACCGCGAGGAGGGGGACACGGGCGACCAGTGGACGGGCAGGTAGTCCAGTTGCGCGAGCATCTGCTGCAGCCGTAGAAGCGAACCAATGGAAACGGTGGACCAGTGCACCGGCTGGGGGGGCGAGAACGCCTCCCAGGGAGTCGCCTGGGTGGCGATGTCGATCACGCCGTCCGTGGCTGCGGCCGTGTTGAGCGTCACCTTCCAGACGTCCGGATCATCGGTTAGTCGGGTCGCGGGCAGGGCACCGCCGTCCGGTTCCGTCGCGGTCAACGCGACGGCGGGCGCGTTCAGGTGCACATACAGGGGATGGCCGACCAGGGTGGTGGTCGGTGAGGAGCGGATCGACGGGTCCGGCGGCGTCTGGCGCACGGCCGCGACAACCTGCTGGTTCCAGGGCAGGAGTCCCAGCCAGGACATGTTCCGCACCAGCACCGAAATGTGCACATTCTGTGCGGGTGGAATCGGGTGCACCGGCTCTAGCATCGCCGAGCGCTCGGCCAGCGGTGTTTTCCAGCCGCTGACGCTGGCCTTGGCAGCGATGACGCGAACGGACGCGCCGCTCACCTGGAGGCGTTCGAACCCGGTCGCCGATGCCTGCAGGGTGACGTGGGTGCGCCCATCGCTACGCACGACCACGCCCGCGCCAGCCACCACGGCCGCAACCAGCGTCAGGGTCGCCAGACGCCAGGCGTGCCGCAAACGCCACCGTCGACGAATCGGTCTGGGTGTGGTTCTCCGAGAATGGCGCCCTCCCGTGGCCGTCGCGGCTCCTCTCCTGCCCAGTTGCATTCGCCCACCGCGCGGGGGTTCCTCCCTGCCAGGTGCGTGCCGCTGGGCAGGGTCACCCCGGATGCGGTTGGGTGCCGTGATGGCCAAGCCCCGCAACAGAGATGGGTACACGCGGTGCTCCAAGCGTCGACGACTCAGGTTGGGTCCGGGGCAGACCCCGGCGAGCCC
>JAKAUG010000106.1 GCA_021827805.1 Bacillota bacterium
GATCCTCGGCGGCGTCCGCGTCCCTGACCCAGCCCGCAGTCGTCCCAGGGGAGGGCTTTTCTTGCCGGCCAAGTGCCGCCCGCTGGCGACGTATGAGGGACTCGGCGGGCTGACCGCCCAGGTCGTCGGCCCGGATGGGCGCCTGTATCTGAGCTACATGTACGTCGACTCCACCATCGAACTGGTCGCCGTCGATCCCGAGACAGGCCGCCACGAGGTCCTGCCCAACCCCGCGCCCACCGAATCAGGCGCCTGGGGCCTCGCCGTGGGCTCGGACGGCTGCATCTACCTCGGCACCCTGCCCCACGCGCACCTTCTGCGCTACAACCCCTCCAGCCGGGCCTACGAGGATCTGGGCCGGCCCGCACCCAGCGAGAGCTACATCTGGGCCCTCGCCTCGGGGGCCGACGGCCGGATGTACGGCGCCACCTATCCCTCGGCCAAACTGGTTCGCTTCGACCCCGCCAGCGGAATCTCCGAGGACCTGGGGCGGCTCGACCCGGAGGAGATGTATGCGCGCCACATCGCGGCCGGGCGCGACGGATTCGTCTACATCGGGATCGGCACGCGTCGCGCCAACATCGTGGCCCACGAGATCGCCACGGGCGAGCGGCGGGCGATCCTGCCCGAGCCCCAGCGCATCACCGGGACCGCGCGCGTCTGGGTTGCCGCCGACGGTGAGGTGTACGCCGAGGCGCCCGGTCAGCGGTACCACCTCTGCGGGTGGGAGGCGGCACCCGTGGCCACGGCGCCGGCCGCGCCCCCGCCGCGCCTCGCCGACGGCCGCTCCGCGCGCGTTGAGGGCGGCTCCCCTGCCGTGCTGCGCGTCTGGGACACCGACGGATCCCTGTCCCGCGAGGCGCCCCTGGCCTACCGCGGCCGTCCGGTGCGCATCTTCCGCCTGTGCCAGGGCCCCGAGGGAGCCCTCTACTCCAGCACCGTCCTGCCGCTCAACGTCTGGCGCGTCGACCCGGTCTCAGGCGAAGGCAAGGACCTCGGCCGCCACGGCGGTGGCGAGTGCTACACACTCCTGGCCCACGGGGGTCAGGTGCTGATGGCCGCATACGCCGCCAGCGGGCCGCTGATGGCCCTGACCCCGGATACAGGCACAATCCGTGCCGTCCACTTCCCTGGCGAGGACAGCGCCTGGCGGCCCCAGGCACTGGTCGCCGGTCCCGACGGCCGGGTGTATGCCGGGGCGGTGGCCGGCTACGGCAGGCTGGGGTGCTTCCTCGTGGCCTGGGACCCCGGCACGGACAAGGTGTCGGTCGCCCGCGACGTCGTCGAGGAGCAGGCCATTTCCTCCCTGGCCTGGAGCGGGAATCTCCTGGTGGGCGGGACCTCTGTCGGAGGGGGCGGCGGCAGCACGCCCACCCGCACGGACGCCTGCCTCTTCCTCTGGGACCCGGTCCGGGAGTGCAAGGTCTGGGAGGGCGTCCCCGTACCCGGCGCCGGTTCCATCACCGATCTGCTCACCCACCCCGACGGGCTGGTCTATGGCTTTGCGGGCACGACGGCCTTCGCGTTCAATCCGGTCGCGCGGTCGGTGGTGCGCGCGGCGTCGGCACCGGGTTCCGTGCGCGGCCTGATCTACAACGCCGTCGCGCTGCGCCCGGATGGTCAGATCTGGGGCTGCGACAGCCAGGGTGTCTTCTCCCTGGACCCGGCCACCCTGGTGGTGACCCGCCTCGCAGAGGCCCCGCAACCCGTCAGTGCGGGCTTTGCCCTGGACGGCGACACGGTCTATTTCGCCTGCGGCGCCACCGTCTGGCGCTGTGAGATCGCGCCGTAGGCCAGCCGCGCTGGAATTGGCACTCCTGGGCGGAAGCCGGCGGCGCTCTGCTCTTGATGGTGCGGTCCACAGCAAGCCACGATCCCTCTCTGCGCGTCGGAGCGGAGAGGGGGATCTGGGTGGTGGAGTTCACCGGCGTGCTGGAGCCCGTCTTCGGCGGGCCGGGGCTGATGATGCCACAGTTCCGCGTGGTGGACGCGGTGGCGGGCAGCGTTCTGACGCGTTTTCGATGGCCCAGAGGCTGTACGCGTCTCCGGACCACGCCATTGCCGGCCACGGGGGCACCGCGTCACTGACGGGAGCGATCAGGCAACCCCGCGGTAACCGCCGCCGCTGCGCTCCCTGCCCGTGGGGGTCGACCGCGGGTGGAATGGCGGCGTGGCCAACCCCCAGCAGGAAGTATCCGTTCTCCAGGCGGTGGGAGCCGTCGCGCGCATCGCCCGTCGGCTCCTCCTGCTCTGAGCCTCCCCACGGCCAGGGGCTTGCGCCGCGTCTCTTCGGTCAGGACTCCCTGAACGGCTTGGTCCGCGTCCGAGATCTGGCGGGGAGGGAACGCCCCACCACGAGTTGCCACGCCGGGGCAAGGTGCTCCGCCCGCCGACCCACGCTGCTTGCCAGCAAACCCGCTCCGCCAAGAGCTGCATGGGATGGCCCTCTGACTCGCCAGGGCTCCGGGGAGGCGCGGGGGCGTCGTCACAGGTCTGGCGACAAAAGACCGAGTAGGCAGGGGTCCGGCTCCAGCCCCCAACCCTTCTGCCGAAAGGCATCCGGATTGGACCGCTTCTGCCACACCCTGCCTACGCCGGTTGCGACCTGGTCGATAAGCCGAATTCTGTCCAGGGCGATCATTTCTCTCGAACGCCGGTCACCCGGCGTCTCCAGCGGCCAACCCGGGAGGTCAGCGGGCCGCTTCATGCCTCCCCTATTTGGCCTTGCAGCGGGTGGGGTTTGCCTGGCCGGCCGGTTACCCGGCCGCCGGTGCGCTCTTGCCGCACCGTTTCACCCTTACCGGCAAGCGCCGGCGGTGTCATTTCTGTTGCACTTTCCCTGGGGTCGCCCCCGCCGGGCGTTACCCGGCACCCTGCCCTATGCTGTTCGGACTTTCCTCAGGCGCAAGCGCCCGCGATCACCTGACCAGGTCGCCTGCGGAGCATAGCACACTTCGTCCTAGGCGTCAGGCGGCGCTGTCAGCTCCAACACCAGCGCGGGCCCGGTGCCCGCAGCCCGGTACCGGACCGGCCCCTCGCGGAACTGCCCCGTCTGGAGCGTTCCTCCGGAGAGCTGCACAGAGCCCTCCAGAACCAGCACCCAGGCTGCGGTGCGCTGCTCGGCCGAGGCCCGCACCAACGCCAGGCCCGGCCCAACGGTTCTGCTGCCGCCAGGGGGCATTTCCGCACCGAGGCTCGGCCAATCCTCAATTGCGGGTAGAGGGTCTCGGCGGGCGGGACGCCGGCCGAGACCCTTGTCGATGGCCCGGTTGGCCAGTTCGTCCGCATGCCGGTTTCCGCTGCGCAGGGTGTGTGTAAAGCGGACGCCGCCCGCGAACCGCGCTCGCAGCGCCTGCACCCGAGCGTGCAGAGGCTTGAGGGCCGGGTGCCTCACCTGGTAGACGCCCTCCACCTGGCGTACCAGGAGTTCGCTGTCGCTGACGACCTGCACGGCACCCGCGCCCAGGTCCAGGCACCGCTCCAGCCCGAGGAGGAGCGCCCGGTACTCCGCGACGTTGTTGGTGGTCGTCCCCAGGTATTCCGCAATCTCGGCCAGGACCTCGCCCGTGGCGGCGTCCTCGATCAGGGCGCCGGCGCCCGCCGGCCCAGGGTTGCCGCGACAGGCGCCGTCGGTGTGCAGACGCATGCTGCGATCACCGCGCGCCATCACTCTGCCACCAGCAGGCGGCCGCAGTTCTCGCAGTTCACCAGGCGACTGCCCTCGC
>JAKAUG010000209.1 GCA_021827805.1 Bacillota bacterium
AGCAGGGCGCCGATGCTGTTGCTCTGCGGGTCGTGCAGGTGGTCGAGTTGGGCGATGCTCAGCCCCTCGACCTCCACCAGGGTGCTGTGGCGGGTGTACTCCATCATCGCCACCAGGCGAGCGATGTCGGGACTGTAGCCGGGTCGGTCCGAGACCAGCATCAGGCTCTCCCCCATCCTGGGACCCCCCTCCGCTCTGCCAAGCGGTCCTTCACCGCCAGGAAAACGGTTCCTGCGTCACCTCTGGCCGTCGGAGGTGGTGAGGCACGTTCCACGAATCTCTCGAACAGGAGGGTTACAGAACCGCTGCGCGCCTCGGGCGGAGCAGTTCGGCCGCAGCGTTCCCCACACGACACGGCAGGCTCGCTTCATGTCCGTTGCCCTCCGTTGGCCTCTTGTGTGACGGGACGGGCAGGCAACACCAGCCCTGTCCTCCTGCCGCCGCATCGCGGCTCGAAGGATGCAGGGAGTTCCGATTCTGCAGGCCTCCGTAGAAGCGCCCATCTGAGCATGTCACGGTGCTCGTCGATAGAGGGAACCTCCGGGGTGAACAAAGCGTCTGCGGGGCGGGAGACACCTCTATGCTCATCGGCTACTGGAAACCAAGTGTGCTGGCAGGTGGCGCCCTGTGGGCCGCCATTCTGCTGCTGGGATGTGCGAACCAGAAGTCACCTGTAGCGGCGTCAAGCAGTCGGGCCGTCCTGCGGGTTGCCACCGGGACCACCGGGGCACGAGGGCATTCCTCGTCAACAGGGGATGGCGCCGCCCCTCACGGATCCGGTCCCGTGACCTCCGGGAAGTCCAGTCAGACCGCGTCCTCCACGGTCGGGGCGTCGCCCTACCCCCTCATGTCCGTCACCATGACGAGTTCCAGCGGTGGGTACGCGCCCGCCCCTGCCCGGCATGGGCATCCCGGAACCACAGCCGTCCTGATCACCTCCGATGGTGGGGCGAGCTGGAAGAAGATCGAGACGATCCCCTATGTGGGGGAAGACATCGTTGCGCCGGATGCGGACCATGCCTACCTGGTGGCGCAGTGTGACGGAGGCTGCCTCCGATCGGTCGTCGTGGGAACAAGCAACGGCGGACGGTCGTGGACCACTCTCAAGACTTCGGCGGGAAGCCTATCCGCCTTGAGCTTCGTAACGGACTCGGAGGGCTGGGCTCTATCCGGTGATGCGAATCCCACACCCGACCCGACAGGCGCGTATGGTGCCGCGCTCCTACACACCACCGATGGTGGGAGGACGTGGACCACTCTCTCCGACCCCTGCGGTAAGGCGGGGGGCACCGTGTCTTTCGTCAACCCCGAAGACGGTTGGGTGAGCTGCTTTGGGCAGGGAGCCGCTGGGACGTCGTCCAAGATGGTGTTCCGCACGCAAAACGGCGGGCGGACATGGAACGCCGTTGCGACGACCGGTCCCGGTTGGTCTGCGGGCCAGTCCGGATTGCCCCTCGTGGGGTATGTCCACGACCTGTTCTTCCTCGACCCGCGAGACGGCTGGATCGGCATCGATCGTGGCGGGTATTTTGCAACGACGGACGGCGGAAGCACGTGGCACTATGTGTGGTCCTCGGCGTTCCCCATCGGGACAGATCACGCCCCGTCCGTGGGGATGTTGTCTTCGGGGTTCGGTTGGGCGGTTGAAAACAACCCCAACTACGGTTCTGACTCCGACGCAGTGACCGCGCTGTACACCACGGAGAATCGCGGGAGGAGTTGGAGACTCGTGTACCCCCCTCCGCCGGAACGGGTGCAGTGATCCGCCAGCGTCGCTGCATCCGTTCAACCACTCATCGGTTGATCTACGCACCGAAGGGTTCGCCAGGCGGCGGGCCTGCGGCCGCCGAGGTGCCCAAGGGCAATCCTCGCCGGACCCCTGTGCCCTGCCCTCACGGTGGGACGGTTCGGGAAAGGGCGCGGACGCCGCACCGGCGAAGCCCTTTGTCACCGGGGGGGCGGCCAGGTGCGACCGGAGGATTCCAGCCTCGCCGCAGCCGCGCAACAAGCCCTCCAGTTTGCCGACCTGCCCGATGTCTGGGAGCGCCGCATGCTGCACGCGGCACCGGGACGGGGGGTCGAACGGGTGGTGCTCAGCGGGAGGACGGTGGCACTCAAGTGGCGTCATGACCGGGCAACGGACCGGGAAGCGCTGTTGTACCAGACCCTGACCCCCGCGGTGACGCAGGCCCTGGGCTGCCCCCGTCCTCTGGGCGCGGTCACAATCGGCAGCACCCACCTCCTCTTCCTGGAGTGGGTGGAGGGAACGCGGATGAACTGGCGCGATCCGCACCACGTCCACCTCGCTTTCACCCACCTGGGGAGGCTGCACCGCACCACGGCTGCCCTCATCGCTCAGACGCCGCGGGGACTGGCATCCGGGGAGGCTTACGCGGAACTCTTCCCTGAGCCGTATCCGCCCGGGCAAGAACCCCTCGTCTTGGACCCGGGGGACCTGCACGCGGACAACTTCCTGCTGACCACGGATGACAACGTTCACCTGCTCGACTTTGAGAACATGGCGGTCCGCCCCCGCGCGGTCGCGCTCCGACAGCTCCGGGACGACCCCTCCCTCCCGCGGGGGGCACTCGCGGACCTGGCGCTGTCCGCCTACTGGCGCGCGGCGGGGTGGCGGGACGACGGCACGCGGTTCCGGGCGCGTGTGCTGGGCGGCTGAGCTCCGCCACGACCCCTGCGCCCTCCCCACCGCCCTGGCTCCAGGGATCCGCCCACCCGCAACCGGCCGTGCCGGGACAGCGTCCCGGCACGGCAAGTCCGTCAGCGGAACGCTGTGCCGACAACGCCGGCTGCCTCGCACATGCGGTGTCAGCCCGACCGATCCCGCCGCCGGTCCGCGCTCAGACGACGTAGGTGTGCAGGCGCCCAATCCGGTGTTGCTCGCCCGCGATGCCCACCTCCGCGAGGAGCAGGACCACCGCAGCGATCAGCGCGCCCGTTCCCGTGAAGCCGTAGCCGTCGCTGCGCAGCTCCAGGTGGCCGCCCTCGACCAGGCGGTCGCAAGCCGCCCGCAACCCCTCGTCCGCCTGGGCTTCCTCCCGCAGGGCAATGCCCTCCTTTGCGGCGGGCATAAGCCTCCTGAGCACGCGCACCGCGCCGGGCTCGGCGAGGAGCGCAAGACCACGCGCGATCTCTTCGTCGGGCAACGCGGTGCCGAGGATGAAGTCTTCACCCCGCACGTGCAGGATGCTGCCATGGCGCGTGAGCAGCGTCGCGGCGCAAAGCGGCACCTGCCCTTCCCGGGACCAGCCGACAGAGACGAAGTCCTCCCCAGCCCATTCATCGGCGTGTTCGTCAGAACGCAGAAGCAGGCGCCCGACGACCTCGGCACTGCGCCGCGCCCGCTCGTCTGCTCCCATGCCCCTCAGGCGATCTTGCAGGGCACGCACCAAGGCGTCGACACCCTGGTTCTGCGCGGTGCCCAGCAACGTGTCCGCCGACACCTCCAGGGCGGAACAGATCTCCGGGACCAGCGCCACCTCGGGACAGGACTCCCCAGTCTCCCACTTGGAGACCGCCTGGGCGGAGACCCCCACCCGGTTCCCGACCTGCTCTTGGGTCAGCCCCTGGGACTTTCGCGCCTCCTGGACCGAGCGACCGAACGCACCCGCATCCCACGCCACGTGGAGTGCCCCCCTTCCGAATCCGCCCCGACCCTACAGGGAGATGGGGGTTGAGGGTAGCGACGGACCGGCGATGGGCACA
>JAKAUG010000109.1 GCA_021827805.1 Bacillota bacterium
TGCCCGTGCTCCCGCGCGTAGGCCTCCAGGCGCTCGAGCCGGTCGTACGTGCGGTCCTCCAGTCGTCTGCGCAGATGCTCCTCGCGCGCCGCCCGGCTCCCCGCGGGAACGTCGGCCCCACGCCGGTACTTGCCGGTCAACAGGCCCCCTGCGAGGGGGGAGTAGTTGATGCAACCGATGCCCATCTCTTGGCAGAACGGAAGCAACTCGTTCTCCGCCCCGCGATCGAGCAGGTTGTAGTGGGGCTGCACCGAGACGAACCTGGCGCCGCCCGTGCGGTCCGCTGCCCAGAGCGCGCGGCAGATCTGCAGGGCAGAGAAGTTGGAGCAGCCGATGTAGCGCACCTTGCCCGACCGCACCAGGTCGTCCAGGGCCTGCATGGTCTCCTCGATCGGAGTGCTGCCGTCCCATCCGTGGATCTGGTAGAGATCGATGTAATCGGTGCCCAGGCGGCGCAGGCTGGCCTCACAGGCCTCCAGGATGTGTTTGCGTGAGGCGCCCTCGCCGTTTGGCCCCTTGCCCGACCGCCACCGAAACTTGGTCGCCAGCACCACTTCGCTGCGCCGCCCCTCGAGCACCCTGGCGACGATGCGTTCGCTGTGCCCCCCGGTGTACACATCGGCCGTGTCGATGAAGTTGAGGCCCGCGTCGAGCGCGGTGTGAAGGATCTGCAGCGAGGTCTCCTCGTCGGTCTGATCGCCGCCCATGCGCCAGCAACCAACGCAGAGCGGGGAGACCTTGAGTCCCGTGCGGCCGAGACGACGATACTCCATCGCCTGTCCACCTCCGTGGTATGGTGGGCAGGGTTCCCCGTCGCCTGCGCGGAGTCCTGTCACAAACGTGTGTCCATGTGTTGATAGATAGGTGGCGGGTGCCGTCGCCGCGCACGGCCACGTGCGCGGAGCCCGGCAGCATTCAACCCTGGACCACGGAGTGGTCCAGCAGGTCCTTTAGGTACGAACCGAGACCACAGAGGGTCGGGTGCACGCGGATGCTACCGACGGGGGCTGCCGTCAATGGCGCCCCCGCTCCCCGGGGCGTGACAAGATGACGGGGCCGCCGGCCGCGAGCCGACCGGCGCGGCGCCTTGTGCCTACTCCACGCCTCCCCCCTCCCGCAGTAGCCGCAGGGCGAAGGTCACCTCCCCGCCAGCGCTGTCGATACGCCAGGCCCCGCCCATCCGCCGCACCAGACGATCGGCGATCGCCAGGCCCAGGCCGACGTGGCCGCTGGCCGCTGGGCGGCCGCCTCGCTGGAACCGCTCGAAGAGATGGGGGACGACCTCTGCCGACAGGGGCGGGCCGGGGTTGGTCACGGCAACCTCAACCCAGTCCCCCCCGGAGGCGGTCTCGACCCGGACGGTCCCGCCGGAGGTGGCATAGGCGTCGGCGTTTTCTACGAGGATGCGAACCACCTCCGCCAGGAGCGCGGCATCGCCGCATGCGCGCGCCGCGGCGCCAGCGCGAAGGACCAGTTCGTGCTCAGGGCAACTGTCCCGCAACGCCGGCAGGGTCTCCTGGAGGAGGGCGTCGACGTCCACCGGGGCCAGGGCCAGCGGGGCATCGATACTGACCTGCGACAGGGTGAGCAGGCGTTGGATCAGCGCGCCCATGCCCGCAACCTCGCGCCGCAGGGTGGCCAGGGCCTGGCGCCGTAGCGCCTCGTCCTCCTGGCCTCGGCGGGCCAGGGTCGTCAGGTAGCCGGAGATCACCTGCAGCGGTGTGCGCAGCGCGTGGGCGACATCGCTGGCGAATTGGCGCTCACGCTCGCGGCCGGCCTCCAATCGGGCGAGCATCTCGCGAAAGGCCCCGGCCAGGGCGTCGACCTCCGAGAGACCGGAGTCCGCCGGAGGGGCTGGCCCCGCCTCCCCGGAAGCGCCCGCGACGCGCTCGGCAAAGGCGCGCAGCGCGTCCAGCGGGCGGGTGATCGCGCGCACCGCCGTCAGGACACCCACCAGGAGCATCAACGCCAGCAGCGCGCCCCCCAGCAGCAGGATGCGGCCCAGGACCAGCATTACGCGCGACAGGCCGGCTTCCCGGCGAACGACGATCAGGCGCCACACCGCGCCCTCGACCGGAACGTCCTGGCTGGCGTAGACGTAGGGCACGCCGCCGTATGAGAACCACCCCTGCGGCGGGCCGGCGGCCCAACCTCCCGCCGGCATGGTGGGCGGGGCCGGTCCCTTGGACAACTCGAACCGACCACGGGCGTCGGTCAGCAGGGCGTAGGTCGTCCCGGTGGCGATGTCCGCGAGGTCCTCCGAGAGCGAGCGCCCGGTGGAGGCCCGCTGTTCCGCGATCAGGTCGCGGGCCACCGCCACCGCGCGGCCCTGGACCTCGGCGATAGCCTGGCGCGTGAGCGTCCGGGCCACCATGCGGTCCACGAAGACGCCGCCGACGCTGGCCGAGACCAGCAGCAGCAACCCCAGGGCCAGCAGCAGGGCGGCGGCGATTCCCAGGCGCGGGGCCTTCATGCCCGAACCTGCAGGCGGTAGCCCACGCCCCGCAGCGCCGTGATCTCCAGGGAGGCCCCCTGGAGGCGCTCCCGCAGGCGTCCCAGGGTCACGGCCACGACGTTGGACTCGCCATCGAAGTCGTACCCCCACGCGGCCTCGAGCAACTGCTCCCGGCTCAGGACGCGCCCCGGGTGCTCCATCAGCACCTGGAGGATGTTGAACTCTCGGCGGCTGATCGCCACTTCCCGCCCCGCAACCTCGACGCGCCGCTCCTCGGGCCAGAGGCGTACGTTGCCCACCTCCAGCACGGGGCCCGGTTCGTGCTGGGAACGGCGCACGGCGGCGCGGATGCGCGCCAGCAACTCCTCGAGCGCGAAGGGCTTGGCGAGGTAGTCGTCCGCACCGCCGTCCAGCGCGCGAACCCGGTCCCGCACGTCCTGGCGCGCGGTCACCATGAGGATGCTCGCCGTGGTGAGGGTCCGCAGGGTGCGGCAGAGGGCGATGCCGTCCTCGTCGGGCAGGCCGATGTCCAGCAGGACCGCATCGAACCGTCCGGCGAGCACCTGGCGGTGGGCCTCGGCGGCCGTGCTGGCCCAGGTGGTGCTCCAACCCGCATGGGTCAGTTCGCTGCGCATCCATGCGGCGAGTTCGGCGTGGTCCTCGACGACCAGGATGGAGAGAGCGGGGGTCACCGGTCCACCCCCGCCCGGATGCCCAGCACCCGACCGGTGCGGCTGACCGTGACATCCACGTGCGCCGACGTGGGCTCGAGGACCCGCACCTGATAGGACCAGACACCCTGATCGGTGGGTTCCGTGCGGGTCACGGAGAGGGCCTCGCCGCCACCGACAGCCCGGACGGCGATGGCCTCGGCCGCAGGGGCGGCGATCAGGCCAGAGGTGTCAGGGGGCGCCGCCGTTCCTGACGCCCCGGCGGGCGCCGCAACCTGCGGGGTCACGGCAACGACGCGGCCGGAGGAGGCCGAGACCAGCACCTGGACCAGTCTCGTCGCGCCGGGGGACGCGGGCCGGATGGCGAAGGCGTACACGAGGCCGTGACGCCCCACCGTCGTCTCGGCCGTCATCATCTGCCCTCCGCCGACGGCGGCGAGGGCAGCGGCCTGGGCCTGGGCGGTGCCCACCGCCACGGTGGGCACCGCCCGGGGGGCGCCGTGCCAGACCAGGTAGGCGGGGAGGAGCATGGCGACCGTGAGGCCCCCGGCGGAGAGCAACAGCTGCCAGGCCGTGCGGTGCACTCCCTAGATCG
>JAKAUG010000200.1 GCA_021827805.1 Bacillota bacterium
CCCAGAAGACGGGCAACGCAGGGCGTCGCTCGTCGCGGCTGTCGCGAGCGGCCTTGATCTCGTCCCCGGGCGCCGGATACAGTGTATTCAGGTGCCCTCGGAGAACCCCGGCCTGCTGGCCCGTCACCACCACGAGGGAACCGGGCTCAGCCAGCGCCCGCAGGTTGGCCCGCTGGGCCAGGGTGGCCCCCAGGCGCTCGTGCAACGGCCCCAGGGCCGTCACCAGGTGCGCCCTGCGGAACTCGCCCCTGGCGCCGCCCCATCCGGCGTCCACGACGGACGCCTGGCGCGCCCAGGCCGCGGGATCCTCCGGCGCCAGCGGGAAGAACTCCCGCACGGCCTCGGGTCGCTCAGCCAGGTCACGATAGAGCGCAGGATACACCTGGGCCCCGAAGGGCTCCACGGAGAGCCCGCTCAATAGACCACCCCCGACCGACGCTGCCATCCGGCATCATACCGGTCCAGACCCGCCGCGTCCTGGTTCATTCTCCACAGTCTTGCACGACCGGACCTGGGGCCAGCGGATCCCAGCCCCGCACCGGCAGCGGCCTGCCCTCTGCCCCGGGGTGGCGCGCCAGGCGGATGCCAGGCCCCGCATCCAGCACACCCACCCGTGTCGCGGGTGCAAGGCCCGCGGCGGCCAGGCACCCCTGGAGGTGCGACTCGCCCTCCGGTGGCACCGCGAGCAGGAGCTCGTAGTCCTCTCCTCCATAGAGCGCCCACCGGACGGGGTCGGCCTCCAGGGAGGTCGCGGCCACGCGGACCCCGGCGGGGATCGGCAGGCACTCCTCCCAGAGTGTGGCGCCAGCCGCGCCGGAGAGCGCGCCAAGCCGGGCCAGATCCCAGACAAGCCCGTCGGAGATGTCGCAGGCCGCGTGGATCCACTGGGCGGCACCGGAGAGAGCGCAGCCCTCGGCGACCCTGGGCACCGGGCGGCACTGAGCCGCCAGAAGCTCGGGGGAGCCCTGGCGCCCGGCCTGGCGGAGGATGGCCAACCCAGCGGCGGCGGCTCCCAGCCGCCCGGTGACCAGGAGGAGATCGCCGGCCCGCGCCCCGCTGCGCACCAGTGGGCGCTCGACCGATCCCAGGAGCGTGACGTCCACCACAAGGCGCTCGGGCACCCGGGCCACGTTTCCGCCCACGATGCGGACGCCCCAGCGCGCGGCCAGTTCCGCCATGCCCAGCGCCAGGCGGCGTCCGAAATCGGCATCCAGGCCGGGTGGGAGTCCGAGGGAACACAGCGCCCAGCGCGGTTGGGCGCCCATGGCCGCGATGTCGCTGAGGTTCACGGCGAGGGCCTTCCATCCGACATCTTCGGGACTGAGCCCCCGCTCCCCCAGGGTGAAGTGTTGCCCCTCGACGAGCATGTCCACGGTGGCCACCAGATGCTGGCCCGCGGGCATGTGCAGCACGGCGGCGTCGTCCCCGATGCCCACCAGCACATCCGGGCCGCGCGCCGTCGCCCCCAGACCCTCGAGCACCGCCGCGATCCACGCGCCCTCGGCGCCCGCAGCGTTCATCACATGCCCACCGCGTCGGAGACCGACGCCAGCAGTCGGGCCGCAGCCGCCTGCGGGTCGGCCGCAGCCATGACGGCGGCGATCACGGCCACGCCGACCGCGCCCGCGGTCACGGCCAAGGCGGCGTTCGAGGCATTGACACCGCCGATGGCCACCGCCGGGAGCGAGCAGGCCGCCACCACACGGGACAGCCCCGCCGGGCCGATGGGTTCCCCGGCGTCGCCCTTGCTGGATGTCGCGAAGACGGCGCCGACGCCCAGGTAGTCCGCGCCGTCGCGCTCACCCGCCTGCGCCTCCTCGGGCGTCGGGGCGGAGATGCCGATGACGTGACCGGCCCCCATCAGCGCCCGCGCGCGGGCGACCGGCAGGTCGTCCTGACCGAGGTGCACCCCATCCGCCCCACACGCCAGGGCCACATCCAGGCGGTCGTTGACGATGAAGAGCGCGCCGCTGTCGCGACAGAGATCGGCAAGCCGATCGCACAGGCGGCAGAGATCACGGCCAGTCAGGTCCTTGTCTCGCAGTTGGATCGCGGTCGCCCCGCCCGCCAGGGCCAGGCGAACCACGTCCAGCACACCCCGGTCACCGGCGGCGCGGCGGTCGGTGATCACCATCAGGCGCAGCAGGGACGCCAGCCGCTGGCGATCGGTGATCACGAGGCCTCGGGCCCCGGCCAGCCGAAGTGCTGCAATGGACCGGAGCCCCGTCCCAGCCCAGGGGCATGGGCGATGGCCCAGGAGACATACCGTTTGGCGTCGTCCAGGGCCCGTTCCAGGGGAAGGCCCCTCGCGAGGCCGGCCGTGATCGCCGCGGAGAACGTGCAGCCGGTCCCGTGGGTGTGCCGGGTCCTGACCCACGAGGAGCGCAGTTCGCGCCAGTCCTCTCCGTCATACCAGACGTCCAGGGCCAGATCCGGCTCTTCGTCGCGAGGCGCGTGGCCTCCCTTCAGCACCACGTGCCTGGCGCCCAGCCGCTGCAGGGACGCGGCGGCCGCGCGCCGTTCCTGGGGGGAGTGCAGATCCTCCATGGCGCAGCCCAGGAGGGCCGCGGCCTCGGGTAGGTTCGGGGTCAGCACGAATGCCAGGGGCACCAGGTCCTCGCGCAGAGCGCGGGCGGCCTCCGCCTCCAGCAGGGGATGGCCGCTCTTGCTCAGCATGACCGGATCCACCACCACCGGCCCGAGTCCGCCGTCGGCGATGGCGGCGGCCACCGCGCGCACGATTCCCTCGTTGGCCAGCATGCCGACCTTGGTGGCATCCACGCCCAGGTCCTCACGCACCGCCTGGATCTGGGCGCGTACCAGACTGGGATCCAGCGCCTGGGCTGCGGCGACCCCCAGGGTGTTCTGGGCCGTAATCGCCGTGACGGCGGACATGCCATAGACGCCCAGGGCGGCGAAGGTCTTGAGATCCGCCTGGATTCCAGCCCCGCCCCCCGAGTCCGAGCCCGCGATCGTCAGTGCGCGGGCCACGGCAGCGGCGCCAGGGACGTCCGCCACGGGGCCACCCCCCAACCTCCGACACCAGTTCATTTTAGGGGGGGAGCGGGGTCGCCGCAATCAGGCCGGCAGGCACGGCGCGAGTCCCCGCGCTATACTGCAGTAGGCGCCTGATGTCGCTGACCCCCTAATCGGAAGCAGGGGAGGTATGGCAGCGATGTATGGAGACGCCCTCTTGCTGGAAATGGTCACGGATCAGGATCTCTCGTTTGCCCTTGAGGCGACAGGCGTTCCGCCGTCACGTCTGCCTGTCATCCTGTCCACCGTTCGCGAGGATCCGAGCATCCAGGACGCCCTGCTGGACGACGAGAGGGTCTTCGCCGCCCTGACGGCGGACCCGCAGGTGTTCATGCGCGTGTCACCCTACCTGCTCTTTTCAGTGCTCTTGCACAGGGCGCGCCGCGAGCTGGCGCACCGCACCTACACCGCCGAATGGCTGGGCCCGCGGCGCCGGGTGCCGGTGTTCGATGCCCACCAGGTTGCGGAGGCGCTCGCCGACGAAGAGCGGGTCCGTTACCTGGCGGAGCTCCTGAGCTCCTTCACCCGCGTCCACAGTGTGCCCCGGGGCGGGCAGGGCCGCCTGCGCGCGCAGCGGCGCTTTCACGAGTTGAACCTGCGCGATTTGCGGCGCCTGCGCGCGCAGGTCACCGGGCAGGACCGCTTCGCCCTGGAAGA
>JAKAUG010000272.1 GCA_021827805.1 Bacillota bacterium
TGCGGCGGCGGTAGCGTCCTACACGCTGGAGCGCCCGCGGGTGTTGACGGGGCGCGTGCTGCTGCTGGTGGCGATGCGCTTCGGGAGCACGCGCCTTCTGGACAACGCCTGTGTGGAGATCGTGGGGCGGGAGGTCCAGAGCGCGCTGCCCTGATGAACGGATGGAGGAGGAGCCCGGGTGCTCGGGACAAGGGGGGCCTGCACGCGCCGGTCCCTGTTGCGGGCGTCCCTGGCCGGCGGGGCCGGGATGGCCCTGGCGGGTTGCGGCTCCTCGCTGGCGCGGCTCACCCAGGCTGCCCGCCGTCCCGTGGTGCTCAGTTGGCGGCCCTGGATCCCGACGAGCGGTGGCTCGACGAGCCGGGTTCTGCTCCAGGAGGGTATCCGTCCCTGGCTGGCGCGCAACCCCGGCGTCGAGGTCCATCTCGTGGAGCTGGGGGACACGACGGACGTCGTCGCCTCGCTGGAGGCCGGGATGGGCCCGGATGTCTTCGAGGACAGCGTGCTCTCCCCATACACCGCGGCCGAGCAGGTCCAGGACCTCATGCCCTGGGTGCGGCGGGACGGTGTGTCTCTGAACGCCTTCGCGGGTGGCCGGCCGCGTCTTGGGCCGCTCCAGGGCCCCGGGGTCGACGGGAGGCAGGCGCTCTATGGGCTCCCGGCCCACACCCGCACGGTGTCCATGGCCGTGAACCTCGGCGTCCTGGACGCCTCGGGGCTCGGACGCCCGGATCCCTCCTGGACGTACCAGGATTGGGCCAACCTCTGGCAGCAGGTCGTGGCGGCCAACCCGGGCCGTTGGGGCGGGTCGCTGGACTGGTCCGGTTACGACGGCAGCGGGGGTAACCCGGCGCCCTTCTATCTGCGGGGATTCGGCGGGGAATACGTGGACCCGGCGAACCGCACGCTCTGCTGGCTGGACCAGAGCGGCTCGCTCGCGGCCCTGTCCTGGTGCTACGGCCTGCAGTTGGGGAACATCTGTGGGGGCAGCACCGATCAGGACTTCGGCACCGGGCGGCTTGTCTCCGGTCCCCTGGGTACGACGGGCGGGTTGCTGCTGGCCGCCCAACAGTGGCGCGACCTGCACTGGGGCGTCTACCCCATGCCCCGCTGGCCCCAGGGGCGCTTCACCCTGGGCTCCGGCCAGTTCTGCGCCATGTGGGCGGGCACCGGTGCCCCGGATGTGGCCTGGTCGCTGATGCACTACCTCTGCGTGCAGCAGGACTGGCAGCGCTATCTCATCGTCATGGCCCTGCTCGGGCCCAACCAGAGCAACCTGTGGAGCGAGTGGAAGGCCCGTGTGCTGTCCACCGCGCCCCCGCTCCAGTCCGTCGACCTGCAGGTCTTCGTGGACGCCGTGCAACGCGAGGAGCTCTATCCGGGTCTGTCCTTTCAGTTCGCCGAGGAACAGAGCACCGAAATCCTGGAGACCTTCGGCAGCCAGGTGCAGAGCGGTATGTCGGTGCAGGCCGCCGCCCTGGCCGCCACGCGGCAGATCGACGCCGTGCAGAGTGCGGCGGCCCTGCAGGAACAGGCGGCTCGCGCGGCCGCCGCGCGCCTGACGCACATGGCAGCCAACGGCGCCGGGCCGGGGCCGGCTGGTTAGAGCGGTGCGGCGGGTCCGGGGGCGATGCGGTTGTTCGGGCCCAGCAGCACGATGCGGGGCCGCACCGCGGCGGCCTCGGCTTCGGGGACGAGGCCGAAGGCCATGATGATCACCACGTGGCCAGGCCGGCCGAGCATGGCGGCGGCCCCGTTCAGGCCCACCTCGCCCGACCCGGCCGGGGCGGGGATCGCATAGGTCTCCAGGCGTTCGCCGTTGGTCACATTGGCGACCAGGACCTTTTCGTAGTGATAGATGCCCGCCGCGGCCAGCAGGTCCGCGTCGATGGAGATGCTTCCCTCGTAGTCCGGATCCGCCACGGTCACCACCGCGCGGTGCAGCTTGCCGCGCAGCACGCTCACCAACATGGGAAAGGCTGACCTCCCTCGGGCAGCGAACGGTACCCGGACAGTCTAGACCAGCGGCCCGTCGCCGTCACTGCCGCCACAATTGCAGATCCCACCGCCCCACCGCGCCCTGGTCCGTTTGACGGCTCCGCGCGGGCCCGGCTATACTGCCCCGGTGGCCACGCTCAGGGTGTCCCTGGACCGCTTCCGTCGCCCTGGCTCGGGCCCGCGGCAGCAGTCGGATGTCCTGACGCTACCCGCTGGTCCGACGCCGTTGCACGCCGATCTCAGTCTGGCGCTGGCGGCGGACGTGCGGGTGCGCCTGGAGGGCGACCAGCACCGTGTGCAGGCTGAGGTGCGGGCGGATCCAGACCTCGTCCAACCCTGCGCCCGCTGCCTGGAGGACGTGCACCTCAACGTGCATGTGCTCTACCAGGAGGAATGGTGGCTTACGGGCGACCCGCCGGCGGATCTGGCGGAGAGCGACGGTCCGGTGCTGCACCGCGGGGTGACCGACTCGGTGGTCGACATCTGGGACAGCTTCTGGCAGAACGTTGCTCTGGAGCTGCCTGCCAAGGTGCTGTGCACGGAGGCCTGCAGGGGGCTCTGTCCGGTGTGTGGGACCAACCGCAACAGGGCCGAATGCGGCTGTGCCGCGGAGAGCATCGACCCGCGCCTGGCCGTTCTGGCCCAGTGGCCCCGGCCCAAGGACCAGCCTCCGACTCCCAGCAGGTGAAGGAGACAGAGACGCAGTGCCCAACCCGAAGCACAAGCACTCCAAGTCCCGTCGCGACAAGCGGGCCGCGCACTTCAAGGTGGTGCTGCGCAGCCTCTCCGTCTGCCCGCGCTGCCATCAGGCCAAGATGCCGCACCGCGTGTGCGCCTTTTGCGGCTATTACCGGGGTCGGCAGGTGCTCATTCCCAAGGAGTCCTGATGGTCGCGCGCGGCCCTGGGACCGGCACCACGCCGGCCCGGGGCTGCTGCCCCCCGCAGGGACGTCTGCAGAGCCGCCCGTGGCGCGACCAAGACTTTTCTGGGCCGCTCGGGTGGTCGTTTGTTTCCCCTCTGGTCCGCGGGGCCCACGCCTCCACCCACCGCACGCCGGAACCGCCCCGTCGGCGCCGCGTGCGGCCGTTCACCCGGGACCCTGGTCTGGCGTTTGCCCTCCAGGCCTGGACGGCCGTCGTGCCGCTCTGGCCCGCTCCTCCGGGCATGGCCCCGGACCGCGCGTGGGTGCGCGGCCGTCGGGTGGGCCGCCCGAGCGGGCGGACCCCACAGCCAGCGTGGTCTACGACGAGCAGAAACCCACGGCGGTGTTCGGCCCGGTCAGGGTGAACGTGGCGTCGCCGCCCACCAGCGTCGAGGGCGCCATGCACCTGTTGGACTGATAGGTGTTGTCGGGGATCCGGAGGCGTCCCAGGGCAGGCCGCGGACGTGGGTCTGCCCCAGCGTGACCGTCGCGTCCGTGACGCCGGTGACGGTGGTCTCGAGCTCCATCGGGCGGCGCTGCCAGGCGTTTCGCCCGAAGATGCCGCCCGCGGTGTGCCGTTGGGGCTGGCCGCCCGCGGCCGGAGGCGCGAAGTCCGCGGTGCCATCGGCCGCGTTGGCCGCCGTGGCCGCGATCCAGCCGCGCGGGGCGGTGAGGTTCGGCACCAGCGGGTCAGAACGCCAAGTCAGGTTGACGGTGGTGGCGGCCCGGTGCGGCCACTGGCGGCCCTGGACG
>JAKAUG010000139.1 GCA_021827805.1 Bacillota bacterium
TGTTAATGTAGGTCACCAGCTCGAGCCCCGTCTGCTCCAGCTCCCCGAGCCCGAAGTCCGCGACCTCGACGTTCGCCGACTCCGCGGGCGTGAGCACCATCCCCGCGGCCTTCAGGTAGCCCCGCGCGCGCTCGCGCGCCGCCTCCAATTGAGCCTGCGTCAGCATCTCTGCCACCCTCCCCAGGTCTCTACACGTTTCCCCGTTCGTAGATCGCGCGGGTGTCCTCCCAGGAGCGCAGTCCGGAAACGGCCCCCACCCTGGTGACGGCCAACCCACCGGTGACCGTGCCCAGGCGTGCGGCCTCCACGATCCCCCAGCCCTGGGCGAGACCCGCGACGAAGCCGGCGCAGAAGGCGTCGCCCGCCCCGGTCGTGTCCACGGCCCGCACCCGCAGCGGGGGCAGGTCCAACCCTGCGGACGTGCCGTCGGGCAGGACGTGGCAGCCCCTGGCTCCCATCTTGACCACCACGTGGCGCGCCCCGAGCTCCCGCGCCCGCAGGGCCAGCACAGCTGCATCCTTCGCCCCGAAGATGTGCTGCGCCTCCTCCAGGCTGGGGAGGAAGTAGTCCAGGTGCGGCAGCACCTCCAGGACGTCTGCCCAACGTCCGAGGGGATCCCAGGCGGTATCCAGGGTCACCGTCATGCCGAGCTGGCGCGCGCGGGCGCAGAGTTCCGCCAGCGGAGCCCCATCGAGGCTCGGCATCAGGCCCACCCCGCCCACGTGCAGGATGGGAGCCGGCCCGCTCGACTCGAGGTCGACCTCGCTCGCCAGGAGCGTACCGTTACCCCCCAGGGAATGCAGGAAGGCGCGTTCGCCTCCCGGCCGCACCAGGGCGATGCTGGCGGAGGTGGAGCCGGCGGGGTCGGCGACGACCCCGCCCACGTCCACCCCCTCGGCCGCCAGGGCACGCAGCAGGAAATCCCCGAGGGCGTCCCCCCCGACCTTGCCCAGCACCCCGGTGGTGATGCCCAGACGGGCCAGGCCGGTCGCGGTGTTGGCCGCGCAGCCCCCCACATACAGCCCCATCTCCCCAACCAGGCGAAGTTCACCCGGTGGGGGCACCTCATCCACGGGCCTTGCGACCATGTCGGCGACCAGAATCCCGAGGCACGCGACCTCAAGGCGCTTCTCGCGAGCCATCGGTCTCACTCCACGTGGGGTACGGCGGTCCAGCCGGCCCCGGCCGCCGAGCGGTAGATGGCGTCGATGTGGGCGTGCATGGCAACCGCGTCCGCGAACGAGGGCACCGGCTGCCGGCCGCTGGCGATGGACTCCACCAGACTGAACTGGGAGGCCACATGGGCCCGCGTCCAGCCAATGGAGAACTTGGGGGCCGGAGCCACGGCGGGCGCCGGATAGCGCTGCACGGTGGCCACGCGGGTGAAGCCGCGCTCGGCCTCCGGCTTGCCGAGGTCGTACCAGTACAGCCAGTTGGGATCCATCAGGTTGAAGCGGATGGCGCCCCTGCTGCCGTGCACCTCCACGCGCAGCTCGTCCTCCGCGCCCGTGGCGCAGCGGCTGACCTCGAGCGAGCCCACCGCCCCGCCGGGGAAGCGCAGCAGGGCCTGCGCGGAGTCCTCAACGTCCACGCTGCCCATCTCGTTCGGGCGCTCGGCCAGGGGCCGCTGCCGGATGAAGGTCTCGAGGTTGCCCTGCACCTCCGAGGCATTCCCCACCAGAACGCGCATCTGGTCGATGATGTGGGGTCCGAGGTCCATCAGGACGCCGCCGCCGGTCGCCTCGCGCCGGAGCCGCCAGGCGATGGGCCGGCGCGGATCCACGTACCCGGCGTGCAGGTAGAGGCCGCGGAAATGGAAGATCTCGCCGAGCAGCCCCTCCCGCACCATGTCCCTGGCGCGCATCAGGGCCGGCAGGAACCGGTACTCGGCCACGATCTGGTGCAGGATCCCCGCCTTGGTCGCCGCCTGGAGGATGCGCTGGGCATCCTTCAGGTTCGTGCAGAGGGGCTTCTCGCAGTAGATGTGCTTCCCGGCGGCGATGGCCGCCTCCAGAACCGGCAGGTGCTCGGAGTTCGGCGTGCAGATGTCGATGACGTCGACATCCGGACTCTCCACCACCCGGCGCCAATCCTCGGTGTGCCAGGAGAACCCGGCACGGGCCGCGGCGCGCTCCGCCACCCCTGGCACGACATCCGCAACCGCCTGCAGCACCGGCTCCGCCGGCAGCGGGTCGTAGAAGATCGGGATGGCCCGGTAGGCGTAGGCGTGGATGCGGCCCATCTGCCCGTAGCCGATCATGCCGATGCGCACCTGCCTGCTTTGCGCGGCCATCAGCGCCCCCCCCCCGCCGGAGCCTGGCCGGCCAGGGCCAGGGCCTGTGGCACGGTCCCACCCTCATGGCAGAGGTGCCGGATGGCGCGCACCGCGCCCGGTACATCGGGCTGTTGCCACACATTGCGCCCGAACACAACGCCTGAGGCCCCCGCCTCCAGCGCGTCGGCGACCATGATCAGCGTCTCCTCCACCGTGTCGCAGCGGGGCCCGCCCCGCACGAGCACGGGAACGGGGATGGACCGGATGACCCGGCGGAAGGACTCCTTGTCCCCCGTGTAGTCGGCCTTGACGATGTCCGCCCCCGCCTCCCAGGCCATGCGCACCATCAGGCGCACGAGGTCGGGGTCCCGCACCGGCTGGCCGCCGGGCTGCAGGGCCAGGGGCTCCACCACCAGGGGCATGCCGAGTTCCCGGCACTGGCTGGCCCAGGAGGCCACCGTCTCCAGGTTCTCGCCCTCCACCCGGTCGTTCTCGTAGCCCACGAACAGGAAGCAGACGGCGGCATCGGCGCCAAGCCGCACCGCGTCCATGGGGCTGGCCACGCGCGCGTGGTAGATGGGGTTCGCCTTGGGCTTCGGGCGCCACACGTTCGTGGCATCCATCCGCAGCACCAGGGTCGGCCGTCCGGGCCCGATGAGCTCGCGGCCAGCGCTCAGGGCCGCGCCGGGGGTGAGCTGCACCGCGTCCGCCCCGCCCGCGGCCACCGCGGCCACGGTCTGGGTCAGATCCTCGGCCCCGGGAAGCGGACCGATGAACAGGCCGTGATCGATCGCCACCACCACCGCCCGCCCGCTGGCGGGCGAGAGGATGCGTGCCAGCCGTCTTCTCCGACCGAGATCCCACTGCGGTTCCGCTGCCAACTGCGTCTCCTCCTTCGATCCGGGACTGCAAGCGGCCACGGGAAGCCTACGGGCGCAGGCGCAGGGAGTGCAGGGCCCTCGGGCCCACCTGCACCGGCGCACCCCCCTCGGCATCCAGCGGCACTTCTCCACACGCCGTCTCATCGAGCCGGACCTTCTCCGCCGAGCGCACCGGCAGCTGGAGCCCGACGGCCCCGCCGCGGACCTCGGACCCGGGGTTGAACAGGCGCAGGATCACGCCGTCACCATCCTCGGCCTCCTTGAGCGCGGACATGTCCAGGCCGGCCGGCGTCTGGATCCAGCTGCCCGTCAGGGGCAGGGTGCCCCTGTGACGCGTCTGGGGGAAGGCCCGGCAGGGATGCTGCCACGCACGGGCCAAGGGCCAGAGGTCTGCCCCGGGTCCGTGGGGTACCAGGGCCGCCCGCAGCTCGAGCGTCTGCTCCAGGAGTTGCGCGTCCGGGGTGGGCACCCCGGGACCGGCGCCGCTGATGATCGTCAGGGGGTCGG
>JAKAUG010000064.1 GCA_021827805.1 Bacillota bacterium
TCTGGAGCAGTTCTTGCACCGTCTCAAACACGGCGAGCGCCGCCGCGCAGGCCGGAAGGTCCTCCCGACGACTTCGAAGCCATCCCGCCGGGTGCCGCTCTGCCGTGCAACCTCAGCCACCCCGACCACGTCACCCTGGTCTGTGGGAGCCTTGACGATCTCCCTGCGCGATTCAGCGCCATCGCCGCCTCGGCCGGCCGCACGGCCCTCCCAGACCCGGCCCCCCGAGCTCACCCGTGCTGCCCTGCCCCTCGGGGACCGCCGCCTCGTCAGGGCCGCCTTCCGCCAGCGCCTCTTGGCCGCCTGCTCACGTCGTCAGCCTCAACCCACTCAACCCAACCGACTCTTGACGCGATCGTGAACTTCGCCGAGGTCCGAGCATATGCCCACGGTCTCATGCACGCCGCCCGCGCATCGCACGCACCTTGCGGTTGCGGTGCTGTGGTTCGTCCCTCTGCGCCTCAGGGGCTGGCGCGGTGCACTGCGAAATCCAGGTGGCGAGGGGTCCAGCCCAGCCACACGTCGCGGCAAACCACGTGGCGCGCGGCCGCCGCGCACAGCACGCCTCCCAGGATCAGCGGCTGGGCCACGGCACTGGCCACGGATCCAGTACCACTGACGGGCCCCCGAAGGCGCGCCGGAAGCCCTGGGCATGCTCCGCCGCCACGGTGGCATCCCAGAGCCGCCGCTCTTCCGGCGGCACCTGCTCCACCGTCACCGGGGGGACATCCGCCAGCCTGGCCCCGCCGCCGGCAACCGCTCCAGCGGCACAAGGCAGGCAACGCACGCGTGGCCGCCCGTTGGGCGCCTCCCTCGGCAGGTTCTCGCAGATCGTGGGCGCCAGTTCGCAACGGCTCAGCCGCGGAAGCCGTGAGTCGTCTCCCACACCAACTCCAGGTCCGTGGCGCTGAATTCGCGGTCGCCGACCCAGAACCGAGGGTCCCAACACGCCGCCAGGCCCCAACCTGCCGACGCCAGCATCGCGCCTCACTCGCCGCTTGTTCACCCAAGACCTCTGATCAGCAACGGTTCCTGCGCATACCCCGCGGCGGGTGTCGACTCGCCTTCGAATGCGCCCAGCACACGGTGCCGCGTGCGGGCTTCACCGGCAGCCCCGTCGCGCCCGCACGCCCGGCGGCTCAACGCGCCCTTCCAATGTTCCAGTTCCCAGCTTGAACATCTCACGTGTATGGACCCGCGGGTGCCGACGAGCATGCGCAGTGCGGAACACGGGAGGATTGCGGAGAATGGGTGCGGAAGCGAAACAGTTAGCTTCATACGTCGGATGGTGGGGGATGAGGAAAACGGGTCATCTGACGAAATCCGTTGTGTCGCTCTCCGTGATCGTGGCCTTCGCCGCGTTGGCTGGATGCGGTGCCAAGGCCACACTCTCGTCGGTCCGTTCAGGTGCTTCCAGCTCGGCGGCCGCGGCCGCGGCGGCGGGTTGCACAGCTGGCACCGAGGGCACGAGCTCGTTGATGACGGTGATGCAGGAACCCGCCAGTACGGTGAGCACGCCCACCGGCGCATGCTGGGCCTCCATTGCCCCCACGGCGGTGAACACGACGGCGATGGGGACACCTCCAGCGGGGGACTCCGCATGGACCAAGGTGGCGTGGACCTCCACGGATCTGTATGCGCTGACATGGGTTGCCCAATGGCCGCTACCTGGAGGCAAGCTGTGGAATGGGCAGACGGTGGCGTTCTTTGTGGCCGGTAACAACCAGAAGGGCGGCCAACTGGCTGCATCGACCGATGATGCGCAGTATGGCATTGTGGTGGGCAGCAATGTGGTTCATACCGGGACGCGTGGTCTGACCACCACGCCGACTGGGATCAGCAGCGTCGTCCCCGGCAAGGGGTACTATGCGGAACTCATCGTCCCGTGGTCGGACATGGGTGTCTCGGCCCCGGCGTCCGGTCAGCAGTATGCCTTTGACGTGACGGTGGATTACGGCGACTCCACCGGCACGGAGGTGGGTTCGACGGTGTGGGACGGGAACGCGAATAACTACCTGACGACAGCGGGCTGGGGCACGATCAAACTGGGGTAGGCCCCGCTGACCGCATGGACGCGGCGCAAGCCCCCGGCTTCAGCCGCGGGGACAAGCCGACTGGTTACCATGGCTCCTGCCTGTGGTCGTGGTGGAATCTGGACGGCACGTTGAAAACCGAAAACCGAACGTATGGCGTTGCGTCAGGGAGCCCTCTGGCGCGCAAAACGTTCGAGGCACCGCGCCGCACAAACCACGCGGTACAAGGCCCTGGACGCCGGCATCGGCCTGTGGAGGGGACTGTGCGGGGATCGCCGCGGCCTTCTGGGCCGACGTGTGACGGTGGCCTTGCGTCCGCAGAGCCCCAGCCATCTTTCGCCTGCTCTTGTTCGTCCAGCACAGGGGCGACTCCGGATCGCCGCGTGTCGTCGGCGCCACCATGTGCGCCAGTGCGTTCCGCAACGCGGGATCGAGCGCGATCAGCGGCTTTCTGCCGTCCCCCGGTCAGCGGATGCAGTCAGTCTGGATCGATCCGGGGGCCGCCAACTTCCCCGCCCGTTCGGCCCCAGCTGCTTGGCCTCGACGGCGGCCCACAGCCGGTGCTGTTTCTCATCGAGTCAGGGGAGAGATCAACTCGAAGCGCTGCCGGATGTGCTTGAGGGTCCGCAGCCGGATGGCGATGAAGGGAAGGCGCTGGCTCTGGCCGGCCAGCACACCTCAGCGTGCCCGAAGTGCACCTCCACCAAGGCCCCCGGCCTGAGCTCCGGCGCCACAAACGCCTGTCGGGCCCGCTTCGCGTTGAGCCGCGCCACCTACCGCCGCACCGACGTCTCGGACCTCCGCCTTCAACTGCTCGTGCATCCCGCGCGACGTCCCCCGCTGCTTGCGCGGTGCCGTCTCAATCCCTGGCCACCCACGACGCAAGCAGCGGCTGCCAGCGGTCCATCTGAGGCGCCGGCCGGGTCTTCGTCTGCCTTACCCTGGGTTTCGCCTCGACCACCATGTCCGCTGGGCATCCTTGCGCACAGTCTTGCGGCTCACGTGCAGCCGCCGCGCGATCTCCCGCATGGACACCCCGCGCGGGACCATCACCCGGATATACGGAATGTCGGGCACCTCGAGCATCTCCCTTCCTCCTGCCAGGCTGGTACACCCATGCCAAGCCTCTCGGGAGTGAAGTGGAATCGAGGTGCCCCCCTTTGCCCCGAGCTACCGCCGCGAGGTGGTCCCGCTCTCGGTGGTTACGGACACCAGGATGAGCAGCAGCCCTCCTGGCCCCGCCAAGAAGAGCATCACGCCCCCCTCATGGCGGCGGGGGTATGCAGGCAGGGCGCGGTCGGGTCGGGTCGAAGGCAGGTGTTCGGTGGCTTGGCGCAGGTCTTGCCCTCCCCGCCGCGGGTGCGTGGCGGCAGCCGGAGTTGATCCGGCGGGGGAGGGATGCGGACGCACGTCTATGCCCTCGTGCTCGTCGTGCCATTGGGCGCGATGGCCCGTTGGCTACGGCGGCGCCGCAAGACGAAAAAGAAGTAGGCCCCCCGTGAGGGGAGCCCACTTCCACGACTTTGACCCGAATCCCGGCTTCGCACCGCCCAGGACCAAACTGGGCGCCGCCACGGCAGGCCCGGCGGCGATGCGGGGCTTCGCCGCTTCGGGGGGTTGTCT
>JAKAUG010000269.1 GCA_021827805.1 Bacillota bacterium
CCGATCTCCTGGACGGGGTTGAGGTGCTCACGCCTGAGGAACATGCGGGGCTGGTGAGCTTCCGCCTGGAGGGACGGCCCGCGGAGGCCGTGGTTGGGGCCCTGCGCGCCCAGGGTCTCCACGTGCGCAGCATTCCCGGCTGGAACGCCGTGCGGGCCTCCCTCGGCTTCTTCCTCACCGAGGAGGAGGCCGACGGGCTGGTGCACGCCGTCCAGGAGCTGCGCCAGGGGTAGCCCCGGCCTACAGCGCCGGGTCCTGGGCCCGGGCAGGACGGACATGCACCGCCCCGACATCGAGCCTACCCTCTTCCACGACCAGGGCGACCGCCCCGGACTCAAGGGGCCGGTCGCCATCCAGCACATCCAGGAGCAGGTTGCCGTCCACCCAGCCCCGCAGCCGCGCACCGTCCACCTCCAGCGCCAGGCGGTGGGTCTGGTCGAGTTCCCAATCCAGGGAAGCCTCAGCCAGCACCGCGCTGCCGTGGCGAACCTTGATCAGGCGGACCCGAGACCCGGGGACAAGCAGCAGGGCGTAGTACCGCTCCAGGCCCTGCACCCGGGCGGCCAGCCCACCGGAGGCCACCAGATGGGGCCGCACCTCCGCCTCCACGCCATAGTCCCGCCACGCGCGGGTGCCCTGGATGGCCAGGCCTGTGCCGCGGTTGTGCACCAGGGTGAATGCCATCCCGGGAAGCCAGCTGCGGTTCCAGTGGTCGACAGCCGGAACCCAGGCCCGCAGCCACATCTGTCCGCCGCCTGGCGGCTGGTCCCAGACCACCTCCGGGGACCCGTCCCACGTCAACCAGTCCAGGTAGACCCTCGCGTCCGTGTCTGCATCCAGTTCGAGGCCCACCGACGCCACCGGCTGCCCCCCCGTCTCCGGGACGCGCCAGTCAAGTGTGGCGCGGTGGCCGGGCTCAAGCAGGGTTACCGGTCCTCCGAGCGGTTCGAGCCGCTGTTCGGCCCCGTAGCACCGCAGCACCAGGCGGCAGGCGACGGACGCGGCGTTGGCCGCGTCGGCCTGCACCTGGGCGCGCACAGTCTGTCCCGCATAGAGCGTGGGGCAGGCCACCAGGGGGTAGCCCTGCATACCGAGGGCCTCCGGCGGGATGAAGGTGGGGGTCAGCACGCGGGACGGCCCTTCACCGGCCATGGCGTGGTGGCCAAGGGCCAGGCTTCGTCGGCCCGCCCGCGAGTGGTTCGCCACGTTGCGCACCTCAAGCGACCCCGTCTCCGGGTCTGGGGCGAAGCCCTGGACAGCACCTGGCATATCGAAGTGGAAACGTGCCCCTCCCTTGGGGTGCCAGGGCGCCACCCCCGCGAGGGCACGCCCCGACGCCGCCAGCTCCTCCGCCTCGCGGACGGCGTCGGTGATGGCCCGCCCCCCGTCCGCGCTCACCACGAAGAGCCGGTCCCGCACCGGACCCCGCCAATCGGCTCCCTGACCCAGCCCCTCCAGGCCCAGGCGGAGGCCCATCAGGCAGCCGACGTTGCCCGAGTTGCAATCGGTGTCCCAGCCGGAGGTGTTGACGATGGTCAGGGCCCGGTCGAAGTCGTCGCGACCATACAGAAGCGCCATCTGGACCAGCGCGTGGTTGGGGATCACATGGCAGTTGCCGCCGTAGCGGTCATAGCCATAGCGCTCCTGGATACGCTCGCGGGTGCGGCGCCAGTCCCCGTCCGCGGCATGCCAGGTGCGCACGTCGTCGATCATCCGGCGCAGCAGCGAGTCGGCGGGGATCAGGCCGAGCGCCCCGTCGAGCAGCCGGTCCACGTCCCGCTCCAGGAACGCTCCGGCCTCCATGGCGGCGATGACCTGGGCCGCAAAGACCGCCTCGCCGTCATGGCTGACGCGGGCGGCGCGACCGGCGAGTTCGGCGGCGAGTTCGAGATCCCCGGGCGCCACCATGCCCCACCCATCGATGAAGATCTGGGCACCGATCTGCTCGGAGACCACGGTCCCGTTCAGCCTCCGGGAGCCACTGGCCGGGGCCGGCACACCGGACCTCAGGCGCAGGTAGGCCGTATGCTCGGTGGAGTTGCCCATGCCTCCCCACCAGAGCGTCGTGAGACCCTCGACGATGCCATTGAGCCAGGTCTGCCCGATCTCCTGGGAGGTGAGGTCGCGGCGGCACCCATGGTCCTGCAGGGCCCGAACAAAGGTGAAGGTCCCGGAGAGGTCGTCGTCGGTCACCACCAGGGGCACCCCCAGGCGGTCGTGGACGTAGTGGCGGATCTCGCCCAGGCGCTCGCTGATCGCTTCGTACGTCCAGCCCTCGAAGGGCCGGCCCAGATAGACACCGATGATCTTGCCCAGAACCCCCGCGTAAACGCGTTCGTCGTATCCCTGGGGCAGGACCATGGACACCTTCCCCCTGTCGGGCCAGCCTCCAGGCCCAGCGGACTCCTACGCCGGTCGGCGCCGGGCACCTGCGCCAGGAGGTCCGCGGCATTCAGAGACCAAGGGGCCGCATCGTCGAGGGACTCCCTCCGCCTCGGCATCCGCGCGCAACAGGCCCTGCGCCCCGCGGGCACGAACCATACCGTCCGCGCCGCCGTGGAGGGGAGTTGACCTGGCGTGGAAAAGCACCCGCAGTTCGACCTCTGGCTGCATGACGACCGTGAACTGGCCGAGGCCCTGGGCAGCCCGCTGACAGAGCGGACGACCATCCACCTCTGGCAGCTCTCCCTGGTCCAGCGGCTGCGCACGGCGGCCGGCGGTCACTGGATCTACAAGGTGCAGGCGCCGCCCACCGTGGAGCCGGAATTCTACCGTGTGGCCCGCTCGCCGCTTCTGGTCTCTGCCCGCCCCCTCAGCGGCGGCAACCCTTCGGTCGCTCTCTTGTTGGAGGAGGTGGACGGGCGGAGCCTGGGCGAGGGCGCAATGTCCGCGCAAGAGGCACGCGAGGCGGCGGCAAGCCTCCTCCGCGGGATCGCCGCCATCCAGGGGGATCTGCCGGCCAGGGCCGACATCCGTGGTCCTGAGCGTTGGAACGACCGCATGGAGGGCGCGCTGGGGGGCCTGGCCGACCTGGTGGCGCAGGGGGTCTTCCACACGGTGACCCCCGAACTCATCTCGCGCCTGGGAGCCCTCGCCCGCTCGCCCTCGGTCCTGGATGCGGTACGCTCGCCAGCGGGTTATGTCCACTCCGATCTCAAGGCCGAGAACGTGCTTGTGCTGCGGGACGGCACACACCGGGTGCTGGATTGGCAGCGGCCGATCCGGGGCCCGGTGGCGCTGGATGCGGCGACCCTGTTCATTTCGCTTGGCCTGGATCCCACCGCCGTGGTCCCGCCAGGCATCGTGCAGCTCTATCACCTGCTGCTCATCGCCTGGTTCACCGAGAGCGCCCAGCGCTGGTTCCCGCAGGGCAGACCCCACTATGACCGGATGATCGCGACCATCGCCCAGCGCGTGCTGGCCCTCAAGGCCTGACCCCAGGCGGAGGTCCCGGGGGAGAGCCTTCCCGAGGCCTCCGCCACGGGACTCAGTTCTTCAGAAACTTGTGATGGCGGCGGATGCGCATGGTGCCTGTCTCCTGCGACACCACACTGATCGTGCCGTCCAGTTCCAGCACGGCGAGGCGGACATTCTCCACACCCACGACCCCGTGCTCGCGCAGGGCCATGTCCACCTCCTCGTGGTCGAGCCCCTCT
>JAKAUG010000237.1 GCA_021827805.1 Bacillota bacterium
TGTCACGCGCAAAGCGCGAGCTCACAAACTCGCGGTTGAGCACCTGGGCGTTGCGCGTCATCAGGTTGGGTCCGCAGGCGTCTCCCGTGGTGAAGCGATACAGGACATGGCAGTACGGACCCAGCACGTGCGTGCGCACCTGCCGGAGCACGGCGTGGCGCGAGATCAGCGGCAGGCCGCTCGGCGCGCGCTCCCCCGCCAGCGGGTTCGCTGGATCCCGCAGCCAGCGCGCCATCTCCGGACCGTGCTCCTCCACCCAGGCCGCGAACCGGACGGCATGCGCCGTCTCGCGGAACTGAAAACAGCTCGCGCGGGTCAGGCCGTCGGCCAGGATGTGCGTACGCACCCCACCGGCGGCGCGCGCGGCGTGGGCGCCGCGCAGCAGCGAGGCGGACAGCCCCCCCTCGCTGTGGGCGAGGGGCACGAGCGCGGAGGCCCGCTCCCGCCCCGTCTCGCGCACACGCCCCGCATCGTCCAGGGTGTAGCGGCCGAGCTCCAGCTCGACGGGTACCACGGCCACCGGGAGGACGACCGTCCCCGTCAGGCACTCCTGGACCTGCGCCAACGTGGCCAGACCGCCGGGGATGTCCGCGGGCCCGCTGAGCACGAACTCGTCGGACGGCTGCCAGCCGCTGCTGTCGCGCACCGCCTGCTGCCGCGCGGCGATGTCCCGCGACTCGTTGCGGTGTGACCAAGCCCTGGCTGAAGCCAAACCTCGCCCCCCCTCCGCGCGATCCGCCACCGTGCGGCCGGGGCCGCCCGGCAGGTGGATCAATTGTAGCGATCGATCCCAAGGCTGCCAACGCGGGGGGCGCCGCATGCGTTCTGCCCCATCCTTGCCTATGCGGCAGGGGGCACGTGGGGCCAGCGCACGGTGAGATCGTAGACGTGCGGAGGGCTTCCGGGTCGGGAGCAGGCGGTTGGGCCCCCGCAGGGCACCGCATCCACGCGCACGTCCTCGGCCGAGGGCTCCATCGCCCAGCGGGCCACATCCTCGCGCACCGTGGCGGCGAGGGCATCCTCTCCCCAGGTCCAGAGCTCCAGCTGCCCATGCCCTCCCTCCACCGGGTCCACCAGCGCGCAGAGGCTCTGGGCCTCCGGTCCCAGGACAGCGACGATGCGCAGGTGTCGCACGGCGGCCAGGTGGGTACGGGGGCGAAGGCCGGGCTCGTACCAGAGGCGCAGAATGCGTTCCGGCCCGTGCCGCGCGGCGAGGTACAGTGGCAGCGTCCAGGGGCGGGAACCCTGGGGCGGCAGCGGGACCGCATGGCGCTCAGGGGCCCGCTCCAGCAGGGCGGCCAGGCGCGAGCCCTCATCCGCCAGGGAGCGATCCGCCGCGACCGTCCACATCCGACTGAGGCGCAGCGGCGGTTGCGGCACCCCCGCCCGACCGCGCAGGGGAACGAAGGCGCAGGCCTCCGCCCCGCGCCCGGCGAGCGTCCCCCAGGGGCCCCGACGGAAGGCGACGATCCAGTCGTGCGCGGCGAGCTCCAGGGGCAGAACGAGCCGCGGGGCCTGCTCGACCCAGGCCGTGGAGAGATCCCGCGTGGCGGCCGTGACCTCCAGGGCGTCAAAGGGCGCGCCGAGCGGCCAGCCATCCCACCCCTCGCCCTGCACGACCTCGACCCGCTCGTAGCCCGCCGCGCGCAGATTGGCCTCCGCAAACGCGCGGGCATGCGGATCGGACTCCATCGTCACCACCTGGCCGGAGGGACCCACGAGCTCGGCCAGGAGCGCGGCGTTGTATCCGGTGCCGCTCCCGATCTCCAGCACGCGCATGCCGCCGCGCACCCCCAGGCGCTCGATCATGCGCGCCATGACCGCCGGCTCCGAGGACACCGTCTGCGCAGCGCCCCCAGCGAGGCGCACCGGGATCGCCTGCCCGCCGTAGACGAGCTCTGGATCCACGCCTGGCAAGAACAGATGCCGAGGCACGCGGCACAGCGCCGCGGCCAGTCGGGGCTCGGTGACCAGACCGTCGGCCAGGAGCGCATCGACCAGATGCGCCAGCCGCTCGCGCCAACGCTCCATGCCTGCAGCCTCCCGGGCGAGGGGGCCTGGGCCCCGTGCGCCGAAAACCTGGTCCGGCGCATGACACCGTTCGCCCCACGCGGTGGCGACCCCTTGTCGCCCAGCGCGGGGACCGTCCTCGGCCTGGGAGAAACCTCCGGTGTGGCGAGAGGGGGTGGCGACCGGTGAGCTGGGCCCCTGTGCGCCTTCGCCCCGTGACCCTGGACGACGCGGCCTTCCTGCACCGGCTGGCCAATGAGCCCGTGCTGATGGAGATCCTGGGCGAGGAACCGAGTTCCCTGGCCACCTGGCAGGGGGCGATCGCCGCCTGGCTCGAGGACCCCGACGAGCAGGACTTCATCGTGGTCTCCGATCGGCCGCGGGGCTGGATCGGGATCAACGGCCTGGCCTCGGATGACCGCGTGGCCTGGATCAAGATGCTCGTTCTCGAGCCCGCCGCCTGGGGCCGGGGCTACGCCTCGGCCGCGCTGCGCGACCGGTTGGGGTGGCTTGCCGCGCAGGGCTACCGCAGCGTGCGGCTTTGGACCGACGCCGCCAACCTCCGCGCGCAGGCCTGTTACCTGCGGAACGGCTTCGCGGTGGAGACAGACGTCGCGCCACGCGCGGGCGGGGGGCGGCTCTCCCAGCGCCTGCGCATGGGGCGCCCGCTCGGCACGGGCGCCCCATGAGGAGATCGACCGCGGCCCCCCGTCCGTTCAGGACAGCGGGGTCAGCGCACGGGCTCGTTCTGCCCACTGCGCTGGGAGGCGTAGGCGGCCTCACTGATCTGCGCCACGCGCAGGCCGTAGGTCGGCGGAGCCTGAACCTCGGCCTCCCCTCGAATGGCCGCGATCCAGTTGGCCACGGGGGTCACGGACGGCCCGCTCGGCTCCTGCTTCTGCGGCTGCTGGCCCTTGAGGTGCAGGGTCATGTCCCCGCGCAGGTTCAGGACGCCAAGGTCTCCGTAAAAGGAGAACTCCTCCCGCCATTCCGGGCTGAGGCTGGTCGCAGCCAGGGTTCCGACCGCGCCGCTCGCAAAGCGGATGGACAGGGCGGTGAGCACATCCACATCGGTGTGGTAGTTGTCGATGTTGGCGAACACCGCGGCCGGCTGCTCCCCGCTCACATACAGCAGCATGTCCACGATGTGCGAACCCGTGTCCATGAAGTGCCCGCCCCCCGACAGGGCCGGGTCCGCACGCCAGGTGCGGCCGGGCAGAAAGTTCTCCAGGCAGTCCTGCGCGATGAGGACGGTCATCAGGCGGATCTGCCCCAGGGCACCGGAGGCCACGATCTCATGCGCACGCCGGTAGAAGGGGTCGCCGTGGCGCTGATAGGCGATGGCGAGGATCCGGCCCCGCCGCTCCGCCAACTCTGTCACGGCGCGCGCATCCGCCGCCGTCGTGGCCATGGGCTTTTCACAGAGCACGTGGCAGCCCGCCTCCAGGGCCGCCGTGATGTGCTCGGCGTGCTGGGTGTGGGGCGTGGCGATCACGACCCCGTCCAGTTCCTCCCTTGAGAGCATGTCCGCGAGCACCCCGTACTGCTTCGGCGTTGCGCCGTGCTCCTGGAAGTACGCCGCGGCGCGTGCCAGAGCCCGCGGCGAGACATCGCACAGGGCCACAACCTCGGCGTCAACACCGGCA
>JAKAUG010000284.1 GCA_021827805.1 Bacillota bacterium
CGCCAGCAGCGCGCCCCCCACCAGATCCAGCAGCCAGGAACCGACGACGCTGCCCCGCCGCCACAGCTCCGCGACCGCGGTGGTGTCGATGTCGTACTGATAGAACTCGGGTTGCTCCAGCGGCGCGGTCTCCGCGTCCGGGGTCGACGTGCGCTTGCCAGCGTTGGCGCCGCGGAGCACGTTGATCCCCTCTGCCAGGGAGGCCATCATCCCGTACTCGATGCCGTTGTGGACCATCTTCACGAAGTGGCCGGCGCCGGTGGGCCCGCAGCGCAGGTAGCCCTGTTCGGCCGTCGTCGGCTCCCCGGTCCGCCCAGGGGTGCGGGCAGCTGTGCCCACCCCCGGCGCGATGGTCGCGAAGATCGGACTCAGGCGCTGGATGATCGCGGCCTCACCTCCAAGCATGAGGCAGTACCCTCGCTCCAGGCCCCACACACCTCCGCTCGTCCCGCAGTCCACGAGGTGGATGCCCCGGCCCGAGAGTTCGGCCGCCCTGCGCATGTCATCGCGGTAGTACGAGTTACCGCCGTCGATGATGGTGTCCCCTGGTGCCATGTGCGCCGCCAGCGCGGCGATGGTCGTTCCTGTCGCGTCACCGGCCGGCACCATGACCCAGGCCGCCCGGGGCGGTCGCAGCTTCTGCGCCAGGTCCTCCAGCGAACTGGCCGCAATGGCGCCTTCGGCGGCCAGTTCGCTGACGGCCTGAGGATGGAGATCGAAGACCACACAGCGGTGACCGCCGCGCATCAGGCGGCGCGCGATGTTCGCCCCCATCCGACCGAGTCCCACCATGCCCAGTTCCATCGGTTCGCCGTCGTTCATGCTGACCACCTCGTGTACCAAGTGTGCGGCGCCCGTCGCGGCCGGTTCGGCCAGGGAGAGGCAGTGGGGTGGGAGCGCCCTGGCGGATTGCGGTGTTCTCCGCCCAGCGGGGCTTTGGGGCTCATGCCCGCACCCCCCTGGCCTCGGGCAGCCACGGCAGGTGCCAGGCCGGATGGCTCCGCACGAGCCTGTCGGCCTCCACGGGACCCCAGGATCCTCGCGGATAGTGGTGCAGCGCCGGCGGACGGTCGAGCAGGGGTTGAAGAATCCGCCACGTCTCTTCCACGCTGTCTTCGCGGATGAAGAGCGCGGGATCGCCAACCAGGGCGTCATGGAGCACGCGCTCGTATGGCTCGATCGGCTTGCCCAATTCCTCGGCGAAGGAGAGGTCCAGGTGCACGTCCCTGGAAGCCCTGCCGTCCGATCCTTTGGAGGACAGCACCACCTGCATGCCGGGATCCGGGTCGATCCGAAACACCACCTGATTGGCATCAGGTCGGCGGGGTTCGTCCACGAAACCCAGGGGCGGGGGCCGCCGCAGGATGACCCGGACCTCGGTGACGCGGGCGGTCAGAGCCTTGCCAGCTCGAATGAAGAAGGGCACGCCAGCCCAACGCCAGTTGTTCACGGTCAAACGGAGGGCCACGTACGTCTCGGTATTCGAGTTCGCCTTCACGCCCGGGATCTGGCGATACCCGGCGTATTGGCCCCTCAGGCACCTGGTCGGGTCCACCCCGGGCATCGCGCGGAAGACCTCGGCCACCTTGTCTCGCAGGGCATCCGCCGTGGCGCCGATCGGGGGCTCCATCGCGATGAGGGCCAGGACCTGGAGCAGGTGGTTCTGAACCACGTCGCGCAGGGCGCCCACCGCGTCGTAGAAGCCGCCCCGGTCCTCCACCCCGAAGTCCTCGGCCATGGTGATCTGCACCGCAGACACGTGGTCGCGGTCCCACACCGGTTCGAACAGGGTGTTGGCGAAGCGCAGAAAGTGGATGTCCAGCACCGGCTGCTTGCCCAGGAAATGGTCAACGCGCAGGATCTGCTCTTCGCCGAGGATCGCGTGCAGATCGGCGTTGAGTTGCCGGGCCGAGTCCAGATCGTGGCCGAATGGCTTTTCGATCGCGACCCTGCCGTTGGCCGTCAGGCCGGCCTGACCCAGGGCCGTCACGACGGGTGCGAACAGGGCTGGCGGGATGGCCAGGTAAAAGACCGGCCGGGGGTGGTGGGCCAGCCGCTGGGCCAGGGCCGCATACGTGGACGGATCAGCGAAATCCCCCTGCAGGTAGGACAGCCGGCCAACGAGGCGCTGAAGGGCACTCTCCTCAAGCGTCTCACCTGGGGCCGCGGCGGCGTTCCTGGCCGCGCGATGGAGGTCCTCGTCGGACCAGGCATCCCTGGCGACCCCAATGACCGGGCAGTGGAGTCGCCTGGCCACCTCCATCCGATACAGGGCTCTGAGGGTCATCTTGCGCGCCAAATCGCCGCTGATACCGAAGATGACCAGAACATCGGCCGGTGCCGTCTCCGTCGTTCTCATCTCAGGCGCTCCGTTCTGCCCCGTCAGCGCTGATCAGCATGTGTCCAAGGGTGTGCGGCTCCGGTGGCGGTCCCGGCGCGAAGCAGCCAGTCCACCGATCATCCTGAAGCAGCCGGTCTCGTCGGTCAAGGCGAGCCAGAGGGGGAGCGGGGGAGCCTCAGGGCCGGGCAGACCGTGGTGTCCAGGTGAACTCCGCCGTCGAGCGACGCGGGCGCCGGCCCAGGTGCACCGGGCGTGCGCGGCGCGAGCGGCTGTGTCCCTGGGGGCCAATGGGAGCGGCCCGCCCCGTGGACCCGTGGGCCCGTGCCACGGCGATGCGCGCGCGAGCCCTCGGGAGCCTCGCCCGGCGGCCGGTGCGCAGGCTGCACGGTTCCGCGCCCTGAGGAGGGGCGAGCGGCGGTGCCGCCGCTCCCGCGAGAAAGGTGGCAAGCCACGGCTGGGGAACCTGTGGCGTGGGTGGGTGGTGTCCCCGCGCCTCCCGCGGCAGGCCCTTGTCGACCGGATCCTCCGAGGCGCCCCAGCCGCTCGCGCGGCGCAGGCGTGCGGAGTACGCACACATCGAGGTGATGGACCTTGCGTGCCGTGAGTGGGCCGGACCCCGTCGCCGGGCAGCGGGTCTTTCTCGTGCGCCATGGCGAGACCGAATGGAGTCGTGATCACCGCCACACCGGCAGGACCGACATCCCCCTGACGGACGAGGGGCGCAGGCAGGGCCGGCTCGTGGGCGACCGCCTGCGTGGTCAGCACCTGGCCCGCGTCCTGACCAGCCCCTCGCGGCGCGCGCTCGAGACGTGCCACCTGGCCGGTTTCGCCGACGGGGCCGAGGTGTATGAGCAGCTCCGGGAGTGGGACTACGGCGCATATGAGGGCCGTACGACCGCGGAGATACGCGCCGAGCGCCCCGGGTGGGACCTCTGGGTCGATGGGGTGCCGGATGGTGAAACGGTTGCGGAGGTTGGTCGGCGGGCGGATATCGTGTGCACCGCCCTGCGGGCGAGCCAGGGCCAGGATGTGGTGGTGTTTGGGCACGCGCACCTCCTGCGTGTTCTGGCCGCGCGTTGGCTCGAACAGCCGCCGGTCGCTGGCCGTTTCCTGGCCCTGAGCCCCGCCACGCTCAGTGTTCTGGGCTATGAGCATGGTGAACCGGTGATCTGGCGTTGGAACGATGGCGCGCACCTGGAGGCGGGGAATTGGAGAGAGGCCGCCAGCATGGGCGGCGATGGCCCATCATCGCCCCGCGTGGTGTCAGGAGTACCGGTTGCGCCCAGCGCTGACGCATGAGGGGT
>JAKAUG010000259.1 GCA_021827805.1 Bacillota bacterium
TTCCGATCTTGCACGAATCACAACCCTGCGGTCTGGCAGAGGGGTCGCCTTGCCCGATTGCCCATCGTCGGGACCACGCCGCGAGGCCCCTGGCCGCGGGGGCCCATCGCCAGCTGCTCCCCCTCTGGATGGGATCCGTCCTGCTGGTGCTTCTGGCGTGCGCTGCTGGAATCTCGGCCCCTGTGGCGGCACGGACCGCCAAGAGCGCGGCCGGGCCTCAACTGAAGATCGAGCCAAGCGTGATCGCGGCTTCGCCCGGTCACGGGGTTCAGGTGTCGGTCACCGTGAGCGCTTCCTCGTTGGTCCAGCACATGCTGTACCAATTCGACCCGCACACCGGAAAGCTGTCGGCGGTGCCGCCCGCCGAGCAGGATTGGCTGACGGTCGAACCGAGCAGCGCCAAGGCTGCTCCCGGCCGGCCGGTGGTGTTCACCATCCAGGTGGGCAGCATTGCCTCGCCACCCGCGCAGGACACCTACCTGGACGTGGTGTTTGTGAGCCGGGCGCTCACGCAGAGCCCGGGAACAGCCCTGCAGCTCGGCGCGGGTACGGTGGTGGCCTTTCGGGGCACCGCAGCGCGCCCGCGGGACTGGAGCGCCGGGCTGGCGGGGCCAGGGATCCTGTGGTTTGGATCCGGGGCGTGGCGTCTGCTTGTGCGGGGGTCCGCGCAGGGTTGGGTGGCTCCCCTCGTCCAGGCAGAGCTTGGCCACGGGCGGACCGGTGCGATGCTGCCGCCCATCCTGCCCGGGAGGCAGGGTTCTGCGGAACTGGTGTTTCGAAGAGTTCTGCCTGGCTGGCGTGATCTTCGGGTCTCCGTGAGCGCAGGGGGACGGACCGTCGTGCTGGAGCGGCATGTCGTGGTGCTCCCATTGGGACTTGCCGTTGGGGTTGTGGTTGGCGCGGTGTCTGCTCTGATTGTGGTCGCGCTCCTGTGGTTGCGGCGCCTCCGTGGCGTGCGCACGGACATGGAAGGAATGACCGTGGTGGAGAAGGGAGGATAGGCGCCGGCTCGCTCCATGGGTTTGTTCCCCCAAGCGATAGAGGAGGTGGCGGAGATGCGATGGTCGGAGAAGCGCGGCATGAAATGGATTGCGATCCCCACGGCCGCGGCGTTGCTGGGCTCGGGAGGAGCCGCGCTCGCGGCTGGTGGTACCACGGACGTCAGCATGGCGACGACGGTGGTGGTGACCTCGGCCGTCACCGCCGCGATCACGTATAGTTCGGGCTCTTCTCTGCTCTTCAACGAGGGAGCCGCCCCCTCCGGCACGACGACGCCCTGCGTCGCGGGGGGGCCCTCCTGCATGCCGAGCAATATCGCCACGCTGTCGCTGCAGGCGCCCGGGGCTTCGGACTTCACGATATCGGCGTATGACACCGGCTACGTGGGTACGAGCAACCAGAACGACACGATCCCTGGATCCGCTCTCGGCTTCACGCCCGGTCTGGGTGCCTTCAGTGACAGCGGGGTTCAGCTGACCACGAGTGCCTCCAGCCCCGTGAATCTGTTCTCCCCTGCGTTGGGCCTGAGCAACTTCGCTGTCGCAAACAGCCCTGCCGTGTTGATTGGTGGCGGGCAGGTGGGCGGGGAAATCCCCGGGGCCGCTCCCGGACAGCCGGGGGGCGGTGGCCCCTGGCTCATGGCCGGCGTCGTGATCCCGGCCAACACGCCCGCCGATACGTACACCAACACGGTCACGTTCATCGTGCAGGCGAGCTGAGATCGCTCGGTCGGCGCGGGGGACCGGGGATGGGCCGGAAGAGCCCTGGGATGCCTGGGTTCGCGGAGGAGGTGCAGCAGTGCGCAAGGACCGACCATCCGGTGGATGGGGGAGCAGGTTCCTTGCCGCAGTCGTCCTGCTGATCGGCTGCCTTGTTTCGGGCTCTGTGTCGTCCTCCTCCGTTGCCAACCTGCCGTCGGTAACGCTTGGCGGATCGACAAGCGCGTCCCTGCTCACCGTCGTACAGGTGACCGCCCCGTCCCCTGCGGTACCGCTTCAGATTCCGGTGGCCTTCCAGGCGATCGCACCCGTGTTGCCGCCCGGTTCGCCGTACAGCTTCACGATTCCGGTGGTTGGGGGCTCTGGCAAAGACACATGGTCCGTCGTGTCCGGACGCCTGCCGTTTGGGCTGTCGTTCGATCCCTCCTCGGGCGTCCTCGCTGGCACACCGCCGGTGGGGGGGCCCCCTGGGGCCTATGAGTTCACGGTTCAGGTGGTGGACCAGTCCACACCGCCCGAGAGCGCGACCCATTCCTTCACGCTGAACGTACCTGGCTTTTCCCCTTCGACCGTGCTTGCGGGGACATCGGTGACCTATGAGGGCTGGGGCGCGCCCGTGAACACCATGGAGAATGGTGGTGCCGGTGGCTGCGGCGGGTCCGATTTCGGTCCTGGCTCGACGGCGGGCGGGGCGGGGAGCGGTGGTGGGGGATGCGGCGACCCCAACCCTGGCACCGGGCCGATGTACGGCGTGCAGGGGACTGCGGAACTGACCTGTGACGGATGTGGGGGCGGATCCGGTCAGGGGACCCTTGATGTACCAGGAGTGATCACGCCGGACCTGGATACCGGCGGATACACCGTGACCGTGCCGATACCGGTCACGGCCTCCGGACCCGCGCAGTTGGTGATCAACTGGACCGCCTGTTCGGGTTGCGGCCCACAGAGTTCCACGACGGCCAGCGGACTCACGATCGAGGGGCGGTCCTCCCTCACGCCGCATGCCCTCTCCTTCTCAACCCAGTCGCTGGCGCGCGCCGGCAGTCTGGGTCCGGGTCAAGCCGTGACGACAGCAGTGTATGCGACCGACTCCAACGGCCAGCCGCTGGCAAACGCTCTGCTCTATGTCACCTTCACCGGTGCCGGCTCCACCTGGGTGCTCAGCGACAACGAGCCTTCCCTGCCGCTTGCTCCGGGAGTTACGCAGCCACTTCTGACCGACGCCGAGGGCGCGGTCGCCATCCGGTACGTGACACCACCGCTGGGCCAGCAGTCGCCGACCACTGGTGAGGGCCTGATTACCGTGGACAACGGCGCCGGGGTTACGGCCCAGAACGCATACGGCTTTGCCGCTTCCGGATCCATCTCTCTGTATGTCATCCCCGCCAGCCTGCCCGTGGACGGATCCGCCACCGTCACGGGGACGGTGTATGACGCTCTCGGCAACCCAGCCGGGGGGGTCCAGGTCGAGCTCACCTCCAGTGCGGGCAACTTGGCTAGACCCTCCGTCACCTCCACCACCTATGGCACCTTTACCGACGGGTTCACGGCGCCGCCTGCGGCTGGTTCCGTGACCGTTTGTGCCACGGTGTCTTCGCTGGGTGCTACCGCGAGCACGGGTGTGATGGTCACCGGATCGCATGTCGGGCTGGTGGGCTTCACGGCTTCTCCCATCGCGACGTCCGGCAGCCTGGCGGCGGGGCAGACCGTGTCCCTGGCCGTCTATGCCCGTGACAGCGGCGGCGGTCCGGTGGCGGGTGCGGCCCTCAGCCTCTCGTTCGAGGCGGCCACAGGCGGCGGAACGGCCGCCGTGGAACTGGCCAACGGATCCAGCGAGGCGCTCACCGGCACACCGGTTTCCGTGACGACCGATGCCCAGGGCCAGGTGGCGATCCTGTACACGGCAGATCGG
>JAKAUG010000299.1 GCA_021827805.1 Bacillota bacterium
TGGTGCGTCCAACTGGTGGTTGGGCAGACCGAGTGGATGGCGGGGCGTCACGACCGTCACGCTCCTCCGGGTCCCGCTGGCACCGCCTACCACAATTCGGCAACATGGCTGCCCGTAAGAATGTTTTCCGATGCCGTGAACCGAGTCCGCCCCAAGGGGGGAGGTGCGACGCGAGTCCCCGGGGCACCACCCCAGGCAGGGCTCACTTAGACGCAGCCAGTAACAGGTAGTGACCCGTCAGCCTCAATTCCCCACATGCTTGAATCCGCTCGTGAATGGTCCGGAGGCGTCCCCTGTGGCTTTCCATCGAGAATTCAGGCACCACCCACGGAATGGCATGGAGATAGTAGACGATGGCGCCCACGTCGAGCACTCGCGTGGAGGGATAGCATTCACGGGCGTCAGTAACGTGGAGTCCTCCCTCCTCCAGTTGGCGCCGGAACGGTCCGAGGGAAGAGGGGGGTGGCGAGCAGAGATCCTCGCCCCTCAACAGGGCGATCAGTTCCCAATAGTGACCGCTACCCACCTGTTCGGTAATGTAGCGCCCACCTGCGCGTAGCACGCGGTGGATCTCCGTGGCGGGGGCTCCCGTGTGGCGGTCAATGACGAGGTCAAACATCGCGTCTTCGAAGGGCACCTCATCTTCAGACCCCGTCGCGACAACGCGCACTCCCAACGGCTCAAGCCGGGCACGTGCCAGTGGGACGTTCAGCGCGTAACTCTCCGTGGCATACGTTTCCGGCGGGAGCGGAGACAGAGCAGACAGGCGCTCACCGCCCCCTGTGCCCAAGTCCAGCACACTGCGGACACCACGAAACGCGTCGCGCACGATAGCCGGGTAATCCCAGGAGTTGTCTCGTTCCTCTACCAGCCTCCCCTGCAGCCACGAGAAATCCCAGCCCGAAAAAGTCGCATGCTCCGCTTCCGCAAGTAGGCGATCGAACGCCTCAGCCAAGGCAGAACACTCCTCTTTGCGCAGTACACAACAACGTTGCAGCGGTTGGAGCGTCCCAGACAATGGACCCACCTTTCGCGCCCGGCGGGACGTCCGCTGAAGAAACATGAACCTGTGAGGCAACCCGTCGCGTGCTGGATGCGCGCAAACCAAAGCAATTGAATGTTCTGACCCGTACTGCCAGTCCCTGTTGAAGTTTGCGCCGTTTGCGTCCGGTTTCCGTACGTAGGCAACCGAGCCTCGCCTGCGGCTGGGCGGGCGCGGACGGCGTGAACGCACGGTTCACATTCACCACCCTACACGCGAGGTCTTGCCGCGGGACGGCGCACGTCTCCCGTCTGCTGCTGGTCGAATGCTGGTCCCCGACTCCCCTGGGCGCGGAAGGAGGCGGACGCGGCGCTCCAGAACATACGTGCCCCATCGGGATCGAGAGGCGGGGCGTATGTCCGTACCGGACGATAGCCATCTTGCAGCGCTTTGGGATTCCGTTGCAGATCAGTGGCTGGACCCGCCGGGGCGCCTGCGTCCCAGCAAACAATACGTTGCTATTCCGCTGTTCCGCTCCCTGTGGGGAGACATCGCGGGGAAGCGGGTGCTGGATGCCGGATGTGGCGGCGGATGGCTGACCCGGGTCGCCATGGAAGATGGCGCCGACGTCGATGCAGTGGACTTCTCACCGACGTTGATCACAAGAGCGCGGCAACTGGACGGGGGCACGCAGGCTCGGTACCACGTTGCCAACCTGTGTGACCTGAGTCGGTTCCGCGATGCTCACTTCGACTTGGTGATCTCCCACTGCTGCCTGCAGGATGTCAGCAACTACCGGCTGGCGTTGCAAGAGATCGCTCGCGTTGTGCGGACGGAGGGGTGCATGATCCTTTCCGTGGTGCACCCGTGGACGTGGCAGTTTGACGCTCACTGGGGTCCTCCGGCTCCTGGGGAGCCGTTCCTCGGATACATTGAGGACCCCCAGTACCTGATCGAGCGGTTCAGCGGACGCAACATGTTCCACCGCCCGCTGTCGGCGTACTGCGCAGCGGTCACGAGTGCAGGGTTCTCATTGCTGGGATTGTACGAACCGCGTCCCGGCGACGACCTGGAGCCGGTCCTTGGGGGCGAGCCCCAGTGGGAGCGCTGGAGGCGCGTGCCGGACTTCCTGTACATTCATGCGATCCGGCGATAGACGATACCTGATACTCGCCATAAGGTCCCGGACCGCGTGCGCGCCGGCGTTTTGATTACGACCCCGTGTACCTCGGTAGCGAAGCCCGTCTTGGGCTGGTGGAGGCATGCCATCCATGCCGGCTCCCAGGCGCATACGGTCCGTCGTGAGAGCGGTCATCACCTCCGACGACCACATCCTGAGTGCTGTGTCCTTCGACAACGGACGCTCGAAGGTGACGGCGGTCAAGGAAGGACCATACCCCTCCCCGTTCCAAGCGTAGCAGAGACTCTCCATGTGCGACGCGTACCACGACAGCATGGATGCTCGTGGCGCCGGAACCCGGACCGTTTCGGTCATGGTGGTACAGGGTGAGCAGCCACCACCTCGCCGCTGGCGTGGTAATTGTCGTCGGCGGCAAGCTCGTCCTCGTGCGCGAAGGTGGGGCATGGGGTCTCCCCAAGAGGTCTCCCGTCCCAGGGGAGCGAGCAGAAGCGCAAGGACGCCCTCAAGGCTCGGGGGGCGCCCATGCCCAGCGAGACCGGCGTCCAGGATTCGCATGCAGGTGTACCCCAGAGCACCGAGCGGGCAGGGGACTTCTGCGTGACCCCCGTCCGGGACCCCCACGCCGCCTACGCACAGGTCGCCGCGCTGCCGAGCACGAATGACGGGTTGACGCCACGATGCTTGTGGCGTCGGTCCGGTCGGAGAGGTTGCCGGGTGGGAGGGTGTACGCCGAATGGCGACCACGCGGGACCAGGTTGCACGGCATCTTCCAATGTTCGTCTGCCTGCGATGTGGCGGCTTAACCCCGCTTCCCCGGTGCCGCAACTGCCACCATGAGTTCGAGACCGTCGACGGGATCTACCAACTCACCCGCGATCCGGAGAGCAACTTGGATAGCGGTCACGGCGCCACCTACGTCGGGTACGAGCGCATCGGCGCCTACTATCACGGCAAGGATTGGGCGGAGAGCGCGTGCAACGCGAGCAGCATGGCGCTGGGCGCGACGGTGTCTGAGCTCATCGCCGGGGGCACCTTACTGGACGTGGGCTGCGGCGGTGGCAACCATGCCGTTCCCGCCGCCTTGCACGGCTGCACGGTCATCGCTGGCGACATCTCGAACGTGATGCTGAGGCTCTTGCTCCAGAAAGCGGCCACGAACGGCGTCGAGCCCGCCCGCATCGTCGCCTGCCGCTTCAACGCCCTATCCCTGCCGCTGCCGGACGGGAGCGTCGACGCCGCTACGTTGAACAGCGTCCTACACCTCATCTCCGAACCGCAACGCGTCATCGCCGAGGTGCACCGCGTTCTGAGACCCGGAGGGAAACTGATCATACAGGTGTACTTGCCCGGCGTTGCCGATGAACGAAAGGAAGTCCGGGACCGCAACGCGGAGTATGCCCGCCGCGAGGTGGAGTTTCACAAGCGATACTGGGAGCTCTTGACTGAGAGGGGCATCCGCCCGGCTCCCCGCGATAACAGGTTCAACCGGGACTCC
>JAKAUG010000061.1 GCA_021827805.1 Bacillota bacterium
CGACCTTCCGCGCTGCATCGACCTCTGCGCCAGCCTGCAACGTCTCATGGAGGAGTGACCAGTGGCGGCGGTGGCCCAGACGGCCCGGAGCGGGCCCGGTTCGGTGGTCCTTCCGGTCGGGACGGGCGGGTAACAGGCGGCTGGGGAGGATGCGGACGGAATCGTGGTCGGTCAGTAGGGCAGTAGGTAAGTAGGTCGGTCAAGTGGAGGAAATGTGAAAACCCGCCACTTCCTGCAGGTGTCTTGGCGACATCATGGAACACCGCATCATCCAGTTCCCTCCTGACAGGTGCGCTGAGGGTGGGTGAGCGGGGTTGGGGCCGGGTGCTTGGTTTCTGCTGGGCATGGTCGGGCTGATCCCTGCGGTTATCCGTTACACACGCACTCTTGGCACTGAACGCACGAACCACCGACGGGTTGACAGAAGGGGTGTCCCAGTCCCCGAACGGCAGGCCGTAGCACTACGTTCGTTGCCAGATGAGACTCTGGCGGCAAGCTCTACTGATGTGTGGGCGAAAGAGGCAGCGGATCAAGCACCGTCAGCCTCCGTCCTGTTCCCGGTCTGCACGAACTGCGGAACTGCCCTGCGGACAGACGCGCTGTTCTGTGATCGGTGCGGTCTTCCTGTGGGATCAACACCCACCGCGACAACTGCCACCCTACCGCCGGGGCCCGTGCTTCCCAACGCCGAAGGCGGCCAGCGCGACCTGCCGGGGAGTCCCGCTGGTACGCCCGCAGGCGATGCCGTCGTCGCAGCGTGTGTCAACTGCGGGCGTCCAGCTGACTCCGCCCGCCGACCCGAATTGTGTGATCTGTGCGCTCGGGAAGTGCAAGCTCGGGTCGAACAAGACATGCGGGAGCGGAGCATGCGTGAACAACTGGCACTTGAGGAGACGGTTCACGCTGCGGAGCGCTGTAGGGCAGCGCAGGCTGCCGGAACGTTGCATGTGGAGGACGCGTTGGACGTGGGATACCGATATCTCAGCTTGCGCCGGCACGGCGATGCCTATGCAGCGTTCGTTGATGCACTTCCCTTGGCAGAAGCGCTGGAGGATCCCACCGTGGAGGCACGCAGGTTGCGGAACCAGGCACTCATCGCCGCCTCGTGTGCCGCCCTAGGCTCCTTGCGGGTGAAGGACGCGCTCTGGTTGGCGATTCGGGCCCTGCCGACGGCGACAGACCTGCAGCACATGCTTTCAGAACTCGGAAGCAGCATGTTACAGCCGATCAACCATTTACACGGACGCTTAGAGCTGGCTGCCGCAGAGACAATGACAACGGTCGCATTATACTGCCTGGGCGCTGAGGCATACATCCCCAATCTGTTCGTGGGACCTGAGCATGGGATGTTATCACAGCAGATCAGTGCCTCGCTGCGCTTCTCCGATGAAGGTGCGGCTGACATGATACGCGTCTGCTGGTACTGGCGAGCCGTGTTACTAGGCGATCTTGAACGTATTGAACCGCCATGGTTCGTGTGTAAAGCCATCCGTGAGAGAGGGGGACATTTCTCGTGGGTCGCTGACAATACGCTTTCCGAGGAGGCGATGGAGCGGCTATGGGATCAGCCCAATGGGGAGGTCACCGGAATCAGGGAACAGAGCCAGGATACGCTCGCAAGTGATGACACCCGGAACTTGGGGCTCCTGCTGTCCGAACGCGGGCTGCCCAGCGAGCCAACGCAGCAGAAGGACATACGCAGGCTAATCACTGACTACAATGCTGCGTTGCGGCGCGCTCGGTGAAGGATTCATGCTTGAGACGCCATGCGAGGTGAAGGCATGGAATACGACCAACTGGCTGCGCCCGGTGAACAGGACAACCTCGAAGACAATACTGCGGTTTGGGAGCATGCCTGGCAGGGCCAGGGTGAACAGGGTGCGCCGCGCGAGCGGCAAGCTGCGGACGGTGGCCGCCAGGCGGGCCTCCTCTGCCTCGGGCAGCGCCCTGGGGGGCGGAAGGTCCACTCGGGGGTGAGGGATGCCCGCTAGGGGGAACACACCGGGTGCCAAGCCCTGACCCTCGGCCCAACGCCAGAAGGCGCGGAGCGGGCTATACCGTCGAGCCCTGCTCGCCGCCGGTCCCGCCAGGTACGCGGCCGGCTGGGTATATGCCCTGACCGTGGCTTCGCTCCGTCCAGCGACCTGCGTATGTCAAGCGAGATGGGGACCACCCCAAGAATCCAGCTAGGAGTGAGGCAGTGAGGCACTGGTGCGTGGAACACTAAGGTGGGTCACCGGGTTGGCAGTTGCTGGCTTCGTTGCATCGGGCGGGTGGCGGTGGCTGCGTCCCACCGCAAGACACTACTCATTTGGTGGCCCCTCCAAGCGGTCGACGTCCTGTTGGCTGCAGGCGCTCTTGTCCTCACGTATCGGTGGCACAAATCGTGAACCAACATTGCGAATTCCAAATGGAAGTCCTTACGGCACTGCGCGCGGCTGTGCGCGCAACAGGCGCAGCAGGGTGGCATACCCACAGTTGAGCCTCCTGTGCGCTGACACGGTCGGCCAGGCCCGTCCGGGGTTTGCCGCCGCTGCCGGCGACGACCGGGGGCGCCTTTGGTCCAGACCCGGCGCGGCTTGCGGCCGAGCGGCGGCAGAGGCAAGGGGTGGAGTCGGCGGGTCGACGGATGGCCGAAGAGGAGCGGTTGCGGTTTGTGGCCGAGCGTGAGCGCCGCGCGTCGGTCCTGACGGCGGCCCGCGCGGCGCTCGGCCGGCAGGTGGACCCCCAGGCACGGGCCGTCGGGCGCACCCTGACGGAGGCGGCGGCGCACTTGCGGGCGGCACGCGGACCTGATGACCTGGAGGCTACCTGGGCCACCGTCCAGCCCTTCCTGCAGCAGGGCGAGCGCCACACCGCCGCAGAGGCGCAGCGCCAGCAGCAGGCGGCGGATGCGGCAGAGGCCGAAAGACGCCAGGCTGAACAGCGCCGGCAGGCGCGCCGAACATGGGAAGAGCGCCGTGCCGACCTGGGGCTGCTGATGCGCGCGGAGCACGCCGCCATGCTGGAGGGGCTCGTGCGCCTGGGGCATGTCTCCTGGGTGGAGCCGCCGCGCCCGCACCCGCTGCCGGCCGCCGCTCCGGCTGGGGTGCGCCTGGCGAACTGGTTGCACCGAGCCTTGCCAGGCGGGTACTACGGGACCAACGCCGGCCAGCACGTGTGGGCCGGGACCGTACCGGCGCTCTAGGGCGCCGCCTATCAGGCGGCGGATGCCCAGGTCGCGCCTGGGAGGCCGGGCCCGTCCCCGGCGCGTGCAACCCGCTCCTCCACCGGCTCCGCAGGCGACCTCCGCCTGGCAGGGGCCAAGGCTTGCCCGCAGTGGCTCCGGAATCGGCAGCGGCTGCTCCATGCGGCGCTCAGCTGATTCCCCAGCCCAGCCGCTGCTTGGCCTCCTCGGACATCATCTCGGGCGTCCAGGGCGGGCTCCAGACGATCTCCACGCTTGCCGACCTGGCACCGATCCCGAGCAGGGCGGCATCCACCTGCTGGGTGATGACATCCCCCAAAGGGCACCCAGGGCTTGTGAGCGTCATCTCGACACTGACGTTGTCCTCGGCGTCCAGCCCGATGTCATACACCAAGCCGAGTTCGATGATGTTCATGCCGATCTCGGGG
>JAKAUG010000184.1 GCA_021827805.1 Bacillota bacterium
AGCGGCGCGCGGGACGGGCTGCCGCTGCCGCGCCCGGCCGGTCCGGCGCGCCGGCCGCAGGGGGCGGCGCTGCGCCCCTGGCAGGCCGCCGCGCGCGGAGGGCAGCTGGCCGTGGCGGAGACCGTGGTCGGGGCCGCGCGGCGGTCCTGTCCGCAGGGGCGTCGGTTGCATGTCACCAGGGATGATCTGCGCCTGTTGCAGCGTCGCCATGTGCGTCCTGTGGATGTGTGCCTTCTGCTGGACGCCTCCGCGAGCATGGAGGGGGGGCGCATGCGCGCGGCCAAGACGCTGGCGCGTCACCTGCTGCTCACGGGACAGGACCGGGTGGCGGTGATGGCCTTCCAGGAGCGGGCCGCCCTGTTGGCGGTGCCGCTGACACGGAACTACGCCGCCGTCGAGCGGGGTCTGGGCCGGGTGACGCCAGCGGGCCTGACCCCGCTGGCGGAAGGCCTCAGGGCCGCGCGCTGCTATCTGGCCGTGAGCCATGCCCGCAACCCGCTGGTCCTGCTCGTGACGGACGGCATCCCCACGGTGGGGCAGACCGGCGCCAGCCCCCTCGAGGATGCCCTCCAGGAGGCGGAACGCCTCAGGGGCTCGGGGTGCGTGCTCTGCTGCATCGGGCTCGAACCCAACGAGCGCTACCTGGCGGAGTTGGCGGCCCGGGCCGGGGGCAGGCTGCATGTCGTCCCCGAGCTCAGACCCGAACTGTTGACCGCCGTGGCCCGCCAGGAGCGCCTGCGCCGCGTGGAGGAGCACTGAGGGGGCCCCGGCGCGGCGGCGTCCGTCCCCTCCCAAGGAGTGCGGCCCGGTCAGCGCGAAGCCCCCGGCTCGCCAGTGATCCGAGCGGGGGAGGGAGTCGCGGTGCTGGCGGGGCCGAGGGCCCCAGGCCGGGGCACCGCGGCACAGGCGATGAGCAGCCCCGAGGAGATTCGCGTCGCGCTGCACGATCTGGCGGCCGGACCGCCAGCGCTGGGGCGGCTCGTGAACCGGGCGCCCCGGGAGGCGTGGGATCTGCGCGATCCGGAGCTGGGCGGTTGGAGCGCCCGCGAGATCGTTGCCCATCTCGCGGATCTGGAGTTCAACCTGCACTTCACCGCCCGCGTGGCCCGCATCCTCCAGGAAGACGAACCGGTGCTGGATGCCGCCGAAGCGGACTGGCGGGCGCTCGTGCACCGCCACCGCAACCAGGAGCCGGCGGTGGCCCTGGGCGCCTACACCATGGCCCGCAAGCACATGATCGCCGTGCTGCTGGAGGTCGGGCCCGCGGCATGGGACCGCGCGGGTCTGCATCCGGAGGCCGGCCGCGTGACGCTGCTTGAGGTCGTCCGCGGGTTCGCGCGCCACGACCGCCGCCACATCGACCGCGTGCGGGAGCTCTTCGCCCTTCTCCCCACCGCCGACTGAGCCCACCCCCCGAGAGGCACGCGCCATGGCGGGGCCTGACTCCCCGGCGCAGGCGCGGCCGAGCCCTGTCGGCAGGCGGGCCGCCGTGCCGGCGGGAGGCGACAGAAGCCCACGGCGGACCCCGGTATACTCCCGGCACCGGGTTCATAGCGGTGGGAGGACGGCCCCGTCGCGTGCTGCCAGCGGGGAGGTGCGGCACCGTGCTCGTGTATGCGGACGCCCTCTTTCTGCTCAACGCCGGGGCCGACTACGCCCTGCTGCTGGCGGCGGCACGGCTGGCGGATCTCCAGGCCCGCCCGGGACGACTGGCCCTTGGCGCGGCCCTGGGGGGCCTGGACGGCGTGCTGGCCCAAGTCGAGCCGGGGGGCCACTGGGGCTCGGTCCCGGGCCTGGTCGGCGCGGCCCTGGGCATGACCCTCCTCACCTTCGGGCCCAGGCCCTGGCGGGTCCTGCTCCGTGCCCTGGCGGCCCTCGGTGCCACCGGCCTCCTGGCCGGCGGGCTGGCCCTGGTCCTGTTCCGCAACGGTGCCGGACCCTCGCTCTGGGGCGAGGCGCTCGCCCTCGGCGGCACGCTGCTCGGCGTCGCGACCCTGGCCGAGCGTCGGCTCGCCGCGCGCGGCACCAGGTGGTGCGAGCTCGAGATCGAGCTCGCGGGCCGGCGCGCCGTCTGCCGGGCCCTGGTGGACAGCGGCAACCGCCTGCGTGACCCGCTGGGGGCGGGACCCGTCGTCGTGGTGGACCACGCGGTGCTGACGAACCTGGTGCCGGCCCCGGTCCTGCGCTGCCTGGCGGCCGACCCCCTGGCGCTGCCTCAGGCCCTGGCCGAGGTCTCGGCGACCGTGGAGGAGGCCGGCTGGGCGCCACGGCTGCGTCTTCTGCCCTACCGCAGCGTCGGCCAGCCAGCCGGCATGCTCTGCGGCTTCCGCCCGGACGCGCTGCGCCTCAAGGGGGCGGCGGAGGACCTACCCTTGGCGGTGGTGGGCGTCAGCCCCGCACCGCTTGACCCGGACGGCTCCTTTGGGGCCCTGGTACCGGCCTCCCTGCTGGAGGCCAGCGAGCGCAAGGTCCACCCACAGGGACGGCGGACTCAAGGACCAGGGGAGGCGGTTCGGCATGCGCGCGTGGCTGACGGTGCTCTGGCGGCGTGCACTGATGGTCTGGACCCGGGGCAGGGCCCGGATGGCGGGCCCCCGGATGCTGCACTACATGGGCGGCGCCGATTCGTTGCCGCCCCCGCTCACCTCCGCGGAGGAACAGCGGCTCATCGCCCTTTTGGCGCAGGGTGAGCAGTCCGTGAAGGGGGAGCTCATCGAACGCAATCTGCGTCTGGTGGTCTACATCGCGCGCAAGTTCGACAACACGCGCATCGCGATCGAGGATCTGATCTCGATCGGGGCCATCGGCCTGATCAAGGCTGTGAACTCGTTCGACCCCTCCAAGCGCATCAAGCTGGCCACCTACGCCAGCAAGTGCATCGAGAACGAGATCCTGATGTTCCTGCGCCGGGCCGCGCGCACCAGAAGCGAGGTGAGCTTCGACCAGCCCCTGAACGTGGATTGGGACGGCAACGAACTCCTGCTGCAGGACGTGCACGGTACGGAGCCGGATGTCGTGTATCGGGACATGGAGGAGGAGGTGGACCGCGTCGTCCTGCGCCGGGCCCTCACCACCCTGACGCGCCGTGAGCGCCGCATCGTGGAGTTGCGCTATGGCCTGAGCGACGGCGTGGAGCGGACGCAGAAGCAGGTCGCGGACTGCCTGGGCATCTCCCAGTCCTACATCTCTCGCCTCGAGAAGCGGATCATCCGGCGCCTGCGGCGCGAGATGCAGCGCACCGGCTGACGGCGGAACTCCGCGGGTGCTGCCGTCGTCCTCCCACCAGGAGCGTCCATCGACAAGCGGTGCGCTGCACGGTATCCTTCCGGAGCAGCGGGCAAACCGCTCGGGTGTCCGTTCCTGGGGGAGGCGACCGCGTGCGGGGTGAACGTAAGCGGCGCCGCCGCATGGCGCGCCGGGGCTGGGTGGTGCTGGGTCTCGCGGGTGCCGTGGTGGCGGCGGGCGCCCTGATGGCTTGGCGCAGCCGGGATGCTCTGGTGGCCAATGTGGGGGGCGCGCTGTTTGGGACACTCCAGCCCAGGGGTGTGAAGACCAAGCCCGTCGAGCGCCAGGAGCCGTTCACCGTGCTGGTGATCAGCAAC
>JAKAUG010000332.1 GCA_021827805.1 Bacillota bacterium
GATGCCCCACCACTTCAGCCACCCACGCTGGCGGATCGTGTCCGGATCCAGTCCCGTGGGCACCCAGATCCCGCAGGCGGCCGGGACGGGCCTGGCGTGCCGGCGGCGAGGCAAACAGGAGGTCGTGCTCGTCACCTTCGGGGAGGGCGCCACCAGCCAGGGTGATTTTCACGAAGGCCTGAACCTGGCCGCACTGCACCGCCTGCCGGTGATCTTCGCCTGCGAGAACAACGGTTGGGCCATCTCGGTGCCGGAGCATCTGCAGGTGGCCGGCCCCGGCCTGGCGGAGCGGGCGCATGGCTACGGCATCCCCGGCGTCGCGGTGGACGGCACCGACCCGCTGGCCGTGCGTGATGCCGCCCTGGAGGCGGTGGCCAGGGCGCGGCGAGGCGACGGTCCCACGCTCCTGGATCTGAAGGTGCTGCGGCTGGACCCGCATACCTCCTCAGACGACGACCGGGCATACCGGCCGGCCAGCGAGCGGGCGGAGCTTGCCGGCGCCGACCCCGTGCGCCGGTTCCGGGCGCGCCTGGCGGAGCAGCGGGGGCCCGAGGCGGTGGCGGAGATCGACTCGGATGTCGCCCGGGCGGTGGATGCGGCGATGCGGTCGGCCGAGGCCGCGCCCGCGCCAGGACCCGGAGACCTCCAAACGCACGTGTACGCGGAGCCGGTGCGCCCGTGAGCGAGAGCACGATCCTCCAGGCCGTCCGCCGGGCGCTCCACGAGGCGCTGGCCGGCGATCCGACGGTCTTCGTCCTTGGCGAGGATGTGGGCGTGCGCGGTGGGGTCTTTCAGGCCACTGCGGGCCTGCAGGCGGAGTTCGGGCCGGAGCGGGTGATGGACACGCCGCTTTCAGAATCCGGGCTGGTCGGGGTTGCCATCGGCGCCGCGCTCGCTGGCCTGCGCCCGGTGGCGGAGATCCAGTTCGCCGACTTTGTCCATCCGGCCTTCAACCAGCTGGTGAATGAGGCGGCCAAGCTGCGCTACCGCTCGGCGGGGGGCTGGGGCTGCCCGTTGGTGGTGCGCATGCCGTATGGGGTGGTGCACGGCGGGGGACTCTACCACGGGCAGTCGGTGGAGGCGCTCTTCGCGCATGTGCCCGGGCTGCGGGTGGTCTCCCCGTCCAGCCCGGAGGACGCCTACCAGATGCTGCACTGGGCCATCCGTTGCGACGACCCCGTGATCTTCTTGGAGCCCAAGCGTATCTACAGCTCGCTGCGGGCCGAGCTGCCCGCCTCGCCGCAGCCGGGAGAGCCCGGCACGCGGATCTGCCGCTCCGGCGACGACGCCACGGTGGTCGCCTGGGGACCGTCGCTGCATGTCTGCCTGGCCGCCGCGGCGAGGCTGGCCGAGGAGGACATCGCGGTGGAGGTGCTGGACCCGCGCTCGCTGCGTCCGCTGGACATGGAGCCCATCCTGGAGAGCGTGCGCCGCAGCGGGCGACTGTGCGTGGTCCACGAGGACAACGGCAGCGGTGGGCTCGGCGCGGAGATCGTGGCCCGCGTGGCCGAGCAGGCGCTCTTCCATCTGGATGCCCCGGTCAGCCGCATCACCGGCCCGGAGATCCCCGGGGCTCCCTATGCGCCCTCGCTGGAGGCGATGGTGCTGCCCTCGCTGGAGGGCGTGATCCAGACCCTGCGCCTGCTCGCCCTGTATTGAGCCCGATCGTGGAGGTGCGCCCGTGCCCACACCGGTGGTGATGCCTCAACTCGGCGAAGCGGTGGCGGAGGGGACCATCGAGCGTTGGCTCAAGAGCCCCGGTGAGCGGGTGCAGCGCTTCGAGGCCCTGGTGGAGGTCATGACCGAAAAGGTCAACACCGAGATCCCCTCGCCGCTGGACGGCGTGGTGGAGGAGATCGTCGCCGCCGAGGGCGAGACCGTGAAGGTGGGCGCCACCATCGCCCTCATCCGCGAGGAGGCGTCCCTGCCCGTTGCGGAGCCCTCCGCACCCGCCGCCATGGAGCAGCCCGCGGTCGCCCCTCCCGTCGAGGCAGCACCCGCTCCACCCGCCGAGCCTGCGGTGGCCGGGCTGTTCCCGTCCTCGGACCTGCCTGCCGCCAAGCCTCCAAGCGGTCCCGAGCCCTCCGCACCCGCGGCCGCCCGCCCCGCTGCCGCAGGCGGCGCCTTCTCCCCGGCGGTGCGCCGCCTGGCGGCCGAGTACGGTCTGGATCTCCGCGATGTGCACGGCACGGGCGCCGGCGGGCGCATCACGCGCGAGGATGTTCTGGCCCACGCCCACCGGCGCCGTGTGGCGGCCCGCCCGCAGCCCGAGGCCGTGGGCGGCAGCCGGCTCGTGGTCCCGAGCGCCCTGCGGCGGGCCATCGCCCAGCGCATGGTGGAGAGCACACACACGATTCCCCACGCCTGGATGATGGTCGAGGCGGATGTGACCGGACTGGTCCGTCTGCGGCAGGCCGTGCGCTCGGAGTTTCAGCGGCGTGAGGGTTTTGATCTCACCTACTTCCCCTTCTTCGTGAAGGCCGTGGTGGAGGGCCTGCGGGCCCAACCCACGCTGAACGCGTCCTGGATGGAGGAGGGCATTGTCTACCACCAGCACATTCATCTCGGCGTGGCGGTCTCCACGGAGGAGGGGCTGGTGGTGCCGGTGCTGCGCTCGGCGGACGGCATGAGCGTTGCCGGTCTGGCGCGCGCCATCCGCGAGCTGGCCGACAGGGCCCGCACCGGGGACCTCGGTCCGGAGGAGATGCAGGGCGGCACCTTCACCGCGAACAACACCGGGGCGTTGGGCTCGGTCGTCTCGGTGCCGATCATCAACCCGCCGCAATCGGGCATCATCACCCTGGAGACCATCCAGGCCCGCCCGGCGGTATTGGGCGAGGGTATCGCGATCCGTCAGATGGTCAATCTCTCATTCTCCTTCGATCACCGCGTCGCGGACGGCCTCACGGCCGGCCGGTTCATGCAGCAGGTGCGCAGCGTCATGGAGGCCTTCTCGCCGGGGGATCCGGTCTACTGAGCGGGGGGGAGACCGAGGCGATGGGCGAGTCGCAGCGCGAGGTGATCCCTCTGGAGGCGCTGGAGGCACTGCCGCCGCGCACGGCGCGTGAGCGTGCGCTGGGCGCCGCGCATGTTCAGGGCCGACGCCCCCCCTGGCTGAAGGCGCCGCTGCCCGGAGGCCCCGCGTATGCCCGCGTGCGGGAACTGATGCAGGGCCTGGAACTGCATTCGGTGTGCCAGGAAGCGCACTGTCCCAACCTGGGCGAGTGCTGGTCCCACGGCACGGCCACCTTCATGATCCTGGGGCGGATCTGCACCCGAGCGTGCGGTTTCTGCGCGGTCGAGACCGGGCGGCCCACGGAACTGGATACTGAGGAGCCGTCCCGCGTGGCCGAGGCCGTGCGCCAGATGGGCCTGCGGCATGTGGTCATCACCTCGGTGGCGCGCGACGACCTTCCGGACGGGGGCGCCTCAGGGTTTGTCGCCACGATCGCCGAGGTCCGCCGCCTGTGCCCCGACACGCGCATCGAGGTGCTCGTGCCGGACTTCGGGGGTCAGCTCGACAGCCTGTCCTGCGTCCTGGAGGCCCGTCCCGACATCCTGAACCACAACATCGAGACCTGCCGGCGCCTG
>JAKAUG010000058.1 GCA_021827805.1 Bacillota bacterium
GATCTGACGTGGTCCTGGTGGACACCTCGGGTCGGGGCCATCGCGACGACCGCCGCATGGGCGAGCTGGAGGCCTTTCTGGCCGTTGCGCGCGAGGTGGCTGGGGCCTCCGGTGGGCTGGAGGCGCACCTGGTCCTGGCGGCGCCGACCCGCGCCCAGGAGGTGGAGGCGGTGCTCGGGCGTTACCGCGATCTGGTCGGCGCGGTGCTGCTCACCAAGCTCGACGAGTGCGAGGTGCCGCCGGCGGCCGCGACCGCCGCGGGTGCGGCGGGACTGCCGCTGTCTTACGGCAGCGCCGGCCAGCGGGTGCCGGAGGATCTGTTCCTGGCCTGGCCGGATCAGGTGCTGAGGGCCCTGCCCGCGGCGGGGCGGGCGGGGTGAGACGGATGGGGGTGGCCGAGATGCGGTCGGGAACGGCCCAGGCCGAGCAGGAGCGGGAATTGGCCGCCTGGGTGCGGCAGGCGCGGCGCGGGGTCCGCGGACCTGATCGGCGCGGGCGGGTGCTGGCGGTGAGCGGAGGCAAGGGCGGTGTCGGCAAGAGCAGCCTCTCCCTGAACCTGGGGCTGGCTCTGCGCGAACGCGGCCGGCGTGTCCTGCTGGTGGACTGCGACGCGGGATTGGGGAGCCTGGACATCCTGTTGGGTCTGGCCCCCTCCCGCAACGTGGGCGATGTGCTGCGGGGACGGTGCGCGCTCGAGGAGGCTCTGCTGGTGGGTCCGCTGGGGCTGCGGCTCCTGCCCGCGGCAACGGCGCCTGACGACGGCGGCGAGGCGGGGGCCGGGTGGACCGAGCTCGTGGAGCGTCTGCGCCTGGATGCGGATGTGGTGCTGTTGGATGCGCGTGCGGGGTTGGGACGCGGGGTGGATGCCGTCCTGGGGGTGGCCGATGAGGTGCTGGTCGTCACCACCCCGGAGCCGACCGCGCTGGCCGACGCCTACGCCACGCTCAAGACGCTCCATCTCGAGGGCCGGACCCGCTCCGCTGGCGTGGTCGTGAACATGACGCGCGATCACCAGGAGGCCCAGGGTGTCTTCGGGGCGCTGACCTCTGTCTGCCGGGTGTATCTGGACTGGGAGCCCGTCTATCTGGGCTGTATCCCCTGGGACTGCGCGATGCCGCGGGCCGTGCGCGAGCAGTGGCCGCTGTTGCTCTCGAACGCCCAGGCCCCAGCCGCGCGCGCGGTGCGGCTGCTCGCGGCCGAGGTGACGCGCTGGGCCGCCGCGCGGGCCGAGGGGGTGCCGGGGTGAGCGTGGAACGGGAGAGGCAGCCCAGACCCGGGGCGCTGCCAGCGGCGCGCGTCGCCTACTCCGTGGCGGATCCGGCGGCGCGCGAGCAGACGATCCTGCGCCACCTGCCGCTGATCAAGTATGTGGCGGCCCGCCTGGCGATGGGGCTGCCAGCGCACATCGAGATCGACGATCTGTACAGCTACGGGGTGTTCGGGCTGCTCGACGCCATGGAGCGCTTCGATCCGAGCCGCGGGATCAAGTTTGAGACGTACGCCTACACCCGGGTGAAGGGCGCCATCCTGGACGGTCTGCGGGGGATGGACTGGGTTCCCGCCTCCCTGCGTCACCGCGCGCGGGAGGTGGAGGCGGCCTTCGGTCGGGTGGAGGCCCGAGAGGGACGCGCCGCGGAGGACGAGGACGTGGCCGAGGAGCTGGGGCTCGACCCCGCGGACTTCGCGCACCTCATGAGCGAGCTGGAGCGGGGGGCTGTGCTCTCGCTGGACGAGATGTGGGGGGAAGAGGACGGCGAGGAACGGAGCCTCCGTGACGTGGTGGCGGACGAGGGCGCCATGGATCCCACGGAGGGCGCGGAGGGGCACGAGCGGCAGCGCGTGCTGGCCGAGGCCCTGGAGGCCCTGCCGCCCCGCGAGCGCACGGTGCTCACGCTCCTTTACTACGACGGGCTGGTACCCAAGGAGATCGCGCAGGTCCTGGGAGTCTCCGTCTCGCGCATCTCACAGCTGCACTCGCAGGCGGTGCTGCGCCTGCGGGGCCACCTGGGCCAGAAACAGCGCTCCCTGCTCTGAACTGAACCGTCCCCGCGAGGGGGTGAACGAATGGCCGTTCAGGGACCCGGCGCGCCGCCCGGTGTGGGCGGGGTGCGGCCCGCGGGCTCCGAGCCTCCCGAGCCCGGTCCCAAGCGTGGTCAGCGCCGCCCGCGCCGCAGGGCGCCCCCTCCGCCCCCGCCTCCGGCCACCGGCCAGCCGGGGGCCAGACTGGACGTTCTGGGGTAGAGCCTGCTGGCTGCCGCCGAGGTCTTGGGCGGTGGGCTGCTCACGAGGATTGTCGCTGGCCCGTTGGGGTCACGCCCAATGTTTCAAGATTCAATGCAGTGGTCGGGAACCTCCAACTCCGTCGGCGCATACAATACGCGACGATCTTCGAGGAAGGTTAGCACCCTCCGCGCGACGGCCCGGCGGGCCTCGGGCGGCTGCCACGAAATGCCGAAGAACGGGCAACTGATGCCCGTGACGCGCTTGATAACCTCCTCAAAGCGCACAGGAGCTTCCTCGCTTATCCTGATGCGGCGAACTTCCATCTGCCGCGACGGGGAGAGGGCTCGCACCGCCCCCTCCGGGTGCCGCGAACCCGCCCTGTCAGCTCAAAGCACGGAGACCTGGCTCTCACATCCGGCGGCGTTGGCAGTCCAAGTGCCGAGAAGTGCAACCCGGCGCGGTTCGTGGCAGGATTCGACCGCTTCCGCGCCAAGACCCGCCATAGTACGGTTGGCGGCCCGTGCCGTGTCGAGGAGGCTTCTATGGCCCGACTTGAGGATCTTAGCCCCGATCTGCCCGCAGTCTCATGCACGCCGCCCGCGCACGCACCCTTCGGTCGAGGCGCGGCGATTCGTCCCTTTGCGCCTCAGGGGCTGGCGCGGTACACTGCGAAATCCAGGTGATTTAACTGGTTGCGGCGGAGGGCCGTTGGGGCGACCTCCGCCATTGCCTTATTGTGAGGCATTTTGAGGATTGACGGAACGGCACCGCAGGGCTGCTATCGAAGTGCGTCTTACCTCACTTGGTCCACCAAGGGCGGGGCGGAACCATGGCCAGCATCGTCAAGAACCTCAGTGGCCCGCCGTCCTGGCTTGGCTGGTCCGTGTGCCGCATGCCGCCGACATATCGCGCCCTCTGAGCCGCCGTCCGTTGCAGAGCGCCGCTCTTTCCCCCTTACCCGCCCTCTCTGACGTTGTCGTGGGCCTGGCAACGTGCTATCTTCGTTGATGGTCCGGACGGGGTGATGTCGGATGCCTGGATGTCGTCGCGCCATGGCGAGCGTCCTGTTTGCGGTGGCCGTCGTCCTCCTCCCTGTGACAGGTGCGTTGGCCGCCCTCGGGCCGGCCAACAGCGGGACGCCTCGTGTGGCCACGCCGAGCAGCGCGATCATCTACCGGGCCTGCCCGGACATCCCGGGAAAGCCGCCTGCGAGCCCGAATGCGGTCTGCGGTCAGAGCGTTGTCGGCTGGGCCCAGAGCGCCGCCTTCATCACGGAGAAGAAGGCATATCTGGCTGCGCACGGCCCAGACATCATCTACAAGCCGTGC
>JAKAUG010000302.1 GCA_021827805.1 Bacillota bacterium
CCAAGTCGGGGATGCTGTAGTACAACTCGCTCTGGTTCCGCAGGTCCTGGACCTGGCCGTAGGCGAACAGGTCAACGTTCTCCCCCACGGGCCAGCCGTTCGGGTCGGGGACGAGGGTGCCGCCGAAGTCGAGGCCGAAGTAGCCCAGGTTGGCGATGCCCGGGATGATGCCGAGCTTCTGCAGGATGATGGCGCTCTTGGCGGCCGACGGCTGGCCGTTCACCGGGGCGAACGGGAAGCCCAGGTCGCTGGAGTAGCTGGTCGAGACGTTCCCGCTCTTGCCGTTGGCCTGCTGGCTGTTGGTCAGCGGGAAGGCGCTGGAGGCGGCCGTCGCCACGTCGTTCACGGCGAAGCGCATGTCGCGGAAGATCACGTCGCCACGCTGGTTGTACCCACCCGAGAGGGTCGGGAGGTCGGTGACCGTCACCGTACCGCCCTGGACCCCGGAGAGGGTCATGGGCACCTGATCCTGCTCCAGGTAGCGGCGCAGGGAGGTGATGGAGAAGGCACCGTTCCAGCTTGCGGCCAGGGGCGCCAGCATGCGGTCGGTGTAGCGCTCGCCCCAGAAGATGAGGCGGGCCGGGGTCTGCACGGTGTCGCCGGAAACGGAGGCGCCCCACCCGCGCTTGGAGTACAGCCGCGCCTGGAAGGTGCTGATGTACTTCCAGCCGGTGGCCTTTGTGGCCATGGCCCCGACGCGCTTGCCGTTGCGCGCGTCGTTCAGCAGAGAGCGGAGGCTCACGCCAATGATGCCGGCACGCTGGCGGCCGACGGTCTGGGCGCGGGGCGGGCACATGTTGCCGCCATAGGACCCGTCGATGAAGCACTTGTTCGCCGGGGTCGGGCTGGACAGGTCCACCCCGTCCGGCTGGGGGCTCCACTGGAAGTCTGGGTACACCACGGCGCCCCCGTTGGTCACAACGGGCGAGATGCACTCGACGAACAACACCTCGGCGCCGAGGCCAGACGGCAGGGCGCTGGTATTGCCGGGGATGGTGTTGGCCGTCACCTCGATATAGGTGTTGTCACCGGAGGCCCCCTGCGATCCCGTGACAGGGGACTGCACGCCCGTGGAGGCCGCGTTCAGGTCGTAGATCGTGATGTCGTACAGCGGGAACAGAACCGGGAAATCACGCGCCTGGGCCATGGCTTTCTACCTCCAGGTCTTTGCGAGTCCGAATCAGGGCGCGGGTCAGTAGTCCACCTGGTCAGAGGCGAACAGCGGGGCCAGTTGGGGCTGTGCTGGTGTCGGAGCCGCCCCCAGCGTCCCGGTAGCCGCGCCGGCCGCACGCGCACGGGCCGCCGCGATGGCAGCCGCCGCGCTGGACGTGCTGGCGATGTCCTGGAGCGGAACCGGCCCTGCGGCCTTGCCGCCCAGGGTCGGGGTGTTAGCCGCGGTCCAGGTGCCGAAGTAGGACACCCCGCCGTAGCCCAGGCCCTCGTAGAACTCGTGGAGCATGGGGCGACGGGTCATGCCCTTGGCGACCACGCCGGCAACGCCGACACCCGTGGTCACCAGTGCAGAGGTGAGGGGCTTGTCCGTGGCCTTGGCCATGGTGGCGCCGCCGTAACCGGCCAGCACGGCACCGAGTGCCCCTACCAGGTCCTTCCCCCAGGAGCGAGATCCGTACATCCGAAACCCTCCCTCGATGCGTCGTGTGCCGGAAACGCGAAAAGGCCAGGGCTCCGTGCCCTGGCCTGTGGGTCCCACATGGCCGAATCTCTGGCGGGTCTACGCTCCCCGGGGCGGGTGCCAGGATTCCGTGCGGTCCATCGTCACTTCACCGTCTGACCGCCAGGCGAGGATGATCTTGCCCTGTGGGTGCTCACCCACGTACCGGGCTATCTCATCCAGGGCCGCATTCATGCGGCCACCCAATCGCGCCCGCCGACCCGCCTGAATCTCCGCCACCGTCTGCCGCCCCGACGGCGAGAGTGTAGCAGACATCACGCAACCCTCCGCTGGAAGGTCAGCTTGGAGCCGTCAGGCATGCTGACGGGCGGAATGGCGACCGCTCCGGCCGTGGCCGAAGGGGTGCGAATCTCACCAACGGCCCGCACCGCCAGCCATGTGCCGGAGGCCACCGCCGCCCCAAGACCAATCTCCTGCGGCAGCGTCAACGGCGGGGCGCTGGCCGCCATGATGGAGCCGGTGACGAAGGAGAGGCCGGCGAATAGGGATGCGTGCTTGGGGAAGAGGGTCATGGTCGGCAGCAGGACGACCGCCGCCCCCAGCGCGGCCGGGAGCAGAGTTCGGTATAGGTCTGTGCCGCTAGGAATGGCGGCGGACGGCACTGCCTGCCGGATGACGGATTGCGGGAGCGCGGTGGCGATTGCGGGTCCCACCAGTGGGGGCGGGGATGCCGCCATCTACACCACCACCTTTACCGCGCCGGCGCCGCCGGTCACGAGGTTGAAGGTCGCCCGGATGGCGGACGGCTGCCACACGTAGGCGATGCCCTGGTTGGTCGGCAGGGTGCCGCTGGTGGACGGCAGCGCCTGCACTGCCGCGGCGGGACCGGCCGCCCACAGGATGCCGACGCGGGAGAGGCTGGCGGCGGGCGCCGCGATACCGCCGGTCACGGGCGCCGAGTAGAAGGCCAACGTCTCGGACCCGCTCGCCGCGATGCTGGAAACGCCCGTCTGCGGACTGGATGCCGTGGGTTGGGTCTGCGGGAACAGGTGGCCCTCCACGGTGCCCGTCACCATTGGGGCGACCAGCGTTGCGCCAGGGATGCTGTACCCGCCCTGCAGGACCCACGCCCGAACGCCGACATTCAGCGCCGAGGACAGGAGGTTGGTCACCTTGACCAGGCCCTCGACCGTCTCCCCGTACTGCACGGTGGCGTAGGACCCCACGCTGCTGGTGGTGAGCACCGCCCCGGTGCCCGCCACGAAACTCTGGTAGCCCACCACCTGCAGCGACACCTGATTGCTGCTGGACCCGGCCGACTTGGACTTCTGGTAGTCGTAGTAGAGGAACGCCGCCGACCCGAGGGCCACGGCGGAACCCCCGATGATGAGCCCTGTGCGCTCTCCTGGCGTCATTGTCACGCCCCCATCTGCGCGAGTATCGCCACCCGCATGCGCTCCATGTGGGCACGATACCACGCCGCCCCTTTCTCACGGCCCAGAAGGGCTGCGTGGGCGGGGTGCGTGGGTCGCAGGGCGTTGCGGGTCGCCTCCAGGAGGGCGTTGTAGAAGGCATCGCCCGCCTGCTCCAGGCGCTGGCGCAGCATGCCGCGGGCGAAGCCGGGAACGTCCTGGTAGGCGGGCATCAGGTCGGACAGGTCGGTGTCCTTGACGATGCAGGCCGCCAGTTCGTCCACCGACAGGCCGGACAGGATGGCGGCGATATGCGGGGTCGCTTGCTCGACCATCCTGCCGTCCATCCACGTCAGGTTCTGGGTCGTCGTCGCGCCGCCCATCAGGCCGCACCTGCCCTCTTCATGGCCGCTTCCGCCTCGGCCACAGCCTGCGGGCTGTCCTGCTGCGGCGCGGCCACCTGTGCCGGCGCCTGCCGCACCACCTGCACGCCGGGGAGCTTG
>JAKAUG010000288.1 GCA_021827805.1 Bacillota bacterium
TGGCGACCCCCTTGTGACGGTTTGTGGGACGGCCCACAATATGCGGGCCGGGGCGTGGCGAGAACCGCGGGTGCCGGCCCGCGGCGCAAACGTCCGCAGGGAGGTGCCCGGATGCGTCTGGACAAGTTCCTCCAGGTGAGCCGACTTGTGCGACGCAGGGTGTTGGCAAACCAACTGTGTGATGGGGGCCATGTGCTCCAGGGAGGGCGCCCCCTGAGGGCCTCGGCCGAGGTGCGTCCGGGGGCAGAACTGGAGCTGGAGCTGGGATACCGCCACCTGTACATCCGAATCCTTGCTGTGCCAGCGGGCCCGGTGCCCCGGGGTGACGCGGGGGCTCTGTATGAGCTGTTGCGCGAGATTCGAACCGTCCCCGTGGAACCGGGGGAGGCGTGAGGGGGTGGGACGCCGCCGGTTCAGCGGGGCGGCATCCCACCCCTCGCATCTCATGCTCTAGCCCACCGACTCCTTGAGCCCCTTGCCAGCCTTGAACGAGGGGACCTTGCCCGCCGGAATGCGAATCTCCTGGCCCGTCTGAGGGTTGCGTCCGACGCGCGGCTTGCGATCCCGCACCTCAAAGGTGCCGAAGCCAACCAGGCTCACACGCTCCCCGGTCTTGAGGGCGTCCTCAATGCTCTCCACCACCGCATTGACCGCCTTCTCGGCGTCCCGCTTCGTGAGATCGGCCTTCTCCGCCACCGCGTTGACCAACTCCAGCTTGTTCATGCCCAGTCTCCTTTCGCCATCCCTGCGCAACCTCGGGGCACGGGCAGCCGCTGGCGTTGCGCACATTCTGCCCTGGAGGGCTTGTCCCTGCAGGGTTTGCCCAGAGCGTAACCGGAATCGCATCCGCTTAGCCCGCTCCCGGCCGCGTTTCGGCCGCCTTGGCTCGTCCCCAGGCCGCGTTGAGCGCCTCCAGACCGGCCTCGCGCAGGGTCTGGGGGTCTGGACCCAGATCCCGCTCCACGCGCGCGAAGCGTCGGCGAAACCGCTCGTTGGTCTCCACCAGGGCGCTCTCCGCATCCACTCCGAGCAGCCGGGCCACATTCACCACGGCGAACAGCAGGTCGCCCAACTCAGCGGCCATGGCCAGCCGTGCCTCCCCATCCGGGCAACTGGCTGCCCTCCAGTGTGTCCAAGCCTCCAGGAATTCCTCCCTCTCCTCTTCCACTTTGGGCCAGGCCGCCTCGGGCGTCTCCCAGTCGAAGCCGACCTTCGCGGCCCGGCTGCCCAGGGCCTCGGCCTCCGCGAGCGCGGGCAGCGTCCGGGAAACGGCCTCGAGCCACCCGCCCCCACGCCGCTCTGTCCGCGCCTCCCGAGCCTTGATCTCCGCCCATCTCCGCTCCACGCCCGCGGCGCTGTTCGGGGAGGGGTCCGTCCCGAAGACGTGGGGATGCCGCCGGATGAGCTTGTCCTGCAGGGCGGCGAGAATGTCCGCGACGCCAAAGGTGCCCTCTTCAGCGCCGATCACCCCGTGCAGCAGAACCTGCAGCAGCAAGTCACCCAACTCGTCCGCCAGCGCGCTGGGCGGCCCGTCGCTGATCGCCGCCACCACCTCGCGCGCCTCCTCAAGAGCGAAGGGCGCCAGGCTGGCATGCGTCTGCGCACGATCCCACGGACAGCCCCCCGGTGCGCGCAGGCGTTCCACGGTTTCCACCAGGGTCTGAAAGCGATCCGCCGTCTCTGCCATGCAGCCTGCCCCCTTCGTTCAGCGGATCAGGCCCAGGCGGTCGAGCGCGACCGCCCAGGAGCCTCCGACACGCGGCAACAGCTCGACCTCTTCCCGGCGCAGGGCCCGCAGGGCCAACAGCGCGACGCCATACACCGCGGCGCCCCCGACCACGCCCAGGGCGACGGCCAGCGCCGCGGAGGCCCCGGCCAGGTGCACGAGCACCAGCACGGCGAGGGCCATCAGGGCCGTGGCGCACAGCGGCCGGAACGTCATTCCTCGCCAGTCCACCGAACCCGGGAGCAGGTGGGCAGCCGTGCGGAGGTTGAGCACGCAAGCCACCGCGAAGGCCAGGGTGGTGCTCAGGGCCGCGCCCGTGACGTTCCAAGCGGGCAGGCCCACCAGCACCCAGGCCACCACCACCTTGAGCGCGCCACCCACCGCCAGGTTGCGCATCGGCAGGTCCGGCCGTCCCAGGGCCTGGAGCACCCCGGAAGAGGTCTGCTGCAGGCTCAAGAAGAGCAGCGCTGGCGCCAGGGCCTCGAGGGGCCGCCTCGCGGCCGCGGAATGGAACAGGAGCATGGGGAGGGGCCCGGCCAACAGAGCCAGCCCCGTGGCCGCCGGCAGGGCAAAGAGCCCAGCCAGGCGGAGGCCGGAGGCGGCGCGCCTCCCGGCACCGGCCCTGTCCCCGGAGGCCAGCACCGCGGACACCGCCGGCAGGAGGCTCATCGCCAGCGCCGAGGTGAAGACGGTGGGGGCCAGAACCAGGGGCGCGGCGTAGCCGGTCAGGACCCCATACAGCGCGATGGCCTGCGCGCCCAATCCAGCTTCGCGCAGCCGGAGCGGCACAATCGCCGCGTCGGCCAGGTTGAGGAGCGGCAGCAGGGTGGCGGCCAGGGCCATCGGCACGGCCAGGCGCAGGAGCTGCCCCAGGGCGTGGGGCGCCATCGGCGCGACGCCGCCCAGGCCCAGGCGGCCACGGCCGCGGCGCAGCCAGAGCGCGGTGATCGTGGCGGTCGCGAACACGCCGCCCACCGTGGCGCCAAAGCTGGCGCCAGCCGCGGCCCAGCCCAGCCCGCGGGGAAGCAGCAGGATCACCAGGGCGAACATGGTGAGGATCCGGCCGATCTGCTCCACCACCTGGGACACCGCGTAGGGCGCCATGTCCTCCATGCCCTGGAACGCTCCGCGGTAGGCGGAGGCAAACGAGACGGTGAAGATGGCGGGAGCGATCGCGCGCATGCTCAGCGCGGCGCGAGGATCTCCCGCCAGGTGACGGGCCAGGGTGGGGGCGAGAACCCACAGGGCGGCCGCAAGCGCCAGCCCGGAGACCGGAAGCGCCACGCTGGCGACGCGCACCACCCGGCGCGCCGCGGCGGGCTGGCCCGCGGCCAGATGTTCAGAGACCATCTTGCTGACGGCCAGCGGGAACCCCGTGGTGATCAGGGTGACAAGGACTGTAAAGATGGGATAGGCGAACTGGAACAGGCCCATGCCCACCGCCGCCTGCCTCCCACCTCCCATGAGGATCGGCAGGATCAGCCTGTAGGTGGCCCCCAGGGTACGGCTGAACAGGCTCCCCGCGACCAGCACGAGGGCACCGCCGACAAAGGACGGGCCCGCGCCGGATCGGTGCGGCGCCTGTCGGTTCACGGCGCGGGGAGGGCGGTGCGCCGCCCTGCTCGGCGTCGAGATTGCATGCCGCCCATTATAGCCCCAGCGCCCTTTGCTACTGTGCCATCTGCCGGGAAAGGAAGCCCGCCGCCGTGGCCGCCAGCTTGGTTTCCATGTCCCCCATCTGCGGACCAGGCTCCCGGCTGGCCAGGATCACCGCGCCAATGGCCTCGGCCCCGTCCCCGATGGGCGCGATGACGAAGGATG
>JAKAUG010000409.1 GCA_021827805.1 Bacillota bacterium
CTCGGGGCTGAGGAGCTGGAACCGCTGCTGTACCGCTTCGTCGGCGCGGAGGAGTGCGCCCGCCACCTGTGCCGCGTGGCCGTGGGGCTGGAGTCCCTGGTGCTGGGCGAGACCCAGGTGCTGGGACAGGTCAAGCAGGCCTACCTGCGCAGCGCGGAGGTCGGCACGGTGGGCGTGGCCCTGCACGGGCTCTTCCATCAGGTGCTGGCCGCGGCCAAGCGGGTGCACGCCACGACCGAGCTCGCGCAGGCGCCCGTGAGCGTGGGTGCCGCCGCGGTGGACCTGGCCCGGCGGCACCTTGGTGAACTGGCCGGCCGCCGGGCCGTGCTGCTCGGCGCGGGGGAAACCGCGGGCACGGTGGCCCGCAGGCTCCAGGAGGCCGGGCTCGCGGAGCTGGTGGTCGCCAATCGCACCCTGGAGGGGGCCCGCCAGCTCGCCGCCAGTGTGGGGGGGCGTGCCGCGACGCTCGGTGACCTGCCGGAACTCCTGGAGGGGGCGCACGTGGTCATCGCCTCGACCGCGGCCAAGGAGCCGCTCGTGGGCAGCGCGGCACTGGCGATGCGTGGTCCGGGGGCCGGACCGCTGCTCATCGTGGACATCGCGGTCCCCCGCAACGTGGACCCCGCGGTGGCGACGCTGCCAGGCGTCCTGCTCTGCAACATCGACGACCTGGAGGATGTCGCGGCGGGAGGCCGGCGGGCGCGAGCGCGGCAGGCCCAGGCCGCCGAGACCCTGATCGAGGAGGACGTGCGGCGTTTCGTCGGCTGGTGGCGCGGTCGCGACGCGGTCCCGCTGATCGCCGCCCTGCGGCAGCGCTTCGTGGATGTGGCCGAGGCCCAGGCGCAGGAACTGCTGCGCCGCCTCCCGGGGCTGACCCCGGCCGAGCAGGATCTGGTGCGTCAGGCCTCCCGCCGCATCGCCGCAACGCTCGTGCATCTGCCCGTGCAGTATGTGCGCGAGCAGGCCTCCACGCCGCAGGGCGTGGAGACGGTGCGCGTCCTGGCGGATGCCTTTGCCCTGGAGCTGCCCGGGCTCCGCTCCCTGCCCGGCGGCCGCGAACGATCCCAGGCTGCCGGGGAATGGCCGCGAGGTGGCAAGCGTGCGTGAGTTCTACTTTCCCGCCTTCCTGGATCTGCGCGATCGGTTGTGCGTGGTGATCGGCGGTGGCGAGGTGGCCGCCGGCAAGGTGTTGGGCCTGCTGCCCTGCGGGGCGCGGGTCCGCGTGATCAGTCCGGACGCGCACCCGCACATCCGGCGCCTGGCCGCGCGCGGCACCATCGCCTGGGACGCCCGCCCCTACGCGCCCGGTGATCTGGATGGCGCGTTCTTGGCCATCGCGGCCACCGACGACCCCCAGCTCAACGAGGCCGTCCACGACGAGGCGATCCGGGGCAAGGTGCTCATCAACGTGGTCGACGTGCCGGACCGCTGCCAGTTCGTCTATGGCGCGGTCTTCCGCCGCGGGCGGCTGATGGCCGTCATCTCCACGGGGGGCGCCAGCCCGGCCCTGGCCTCGCGCGTCAAGCGTGAGCTCGGGCGGGTCCTGGGGCTGGAGTACGGCCAGCTGACCTCCGCCTTCCGGCGGCTGCGCGGCTACGCGATGGAGCGGATCCCCACCCTGGAGAGCCGCAAGCGCTTCTGGCTGGACCTGGTGCGCAGGGAGGAGCCCCTCGAACTCCTGCGGGCGGGGCGGCGCCAGGAGGCGGAGGCGATGCTCCGCGGGGCGGTGGACGCCTGGGCGGAGCGGGAGGGAGGCGCATGACCGCCGAGTTGCGTGTGGGCACCCGGCGCAGCGCGCTGGCCCGCGCCCAGGCCCAATGGGTGGCCGAGCGGCTGCGCGCCCGCTGGCCGGGACAGGTCACGCTGATCCCGCTGACCACCGCAGGGGATCGTTCCCAGGAGCAGAATCCCGCTGTCGGTGGGGGGCGGGGCGTGTTCGTGCGCGAGCTGGAGGACGCCCTGCTGGCCGGAGAGGTTGACCTCTGTGTGCACAGCGCCAAGGATGTGCCGCCTCAGCTGCCCGAGGGGTTGACCCTCGCCGCCCTGCCGCCGAGGGCCGATCCGCGTGACGCGCTGATCACGGCCTCGGGCGGCGGTCTCCAGACCCTGTGGGCCGGGGCCCGCGTGGGCACGGGCAGCCCGCGGCGGGCCCTGCAACTGGCCGATTTGCGGCCGGATCTGACGGTGGTGCCGATGCGTGGCAACGTGGACACGCGGTTGGGCCGCGTATCTCAGGGCGAGCTGGACGCGGTGGTCCTGGCCGTGGCGGGGCTGGTCCGCCTGGCCCGGGGCGCGGAGGTGGCCCAGGCGCTGAACCCGGCGGAGATGGTGCCCGCCGCCGGGCAGGGTGCCCTGGCCCTGGAGACGCGTGGCGACCACCCGCACCTGGACGTCTTCCGCTCGCTGGATCACCCGGCCACAGCGCTGGCCGTGCTGAGCGAGCGGGCCGTGCTGGGCACGCTTGGCGGCGGCTGCGCGGCCCCGGCGGGCGCGCTGACCACGCGGGAGCCGGACGGCTCCTGGATGCTGCGCGCGGTGGTCGGCGGTGTGCGCTCCGGGCGCCTGGTCCGCGCGCTGGTGCGCGCCGGTACCGCGGAGCCCGCCCAGACCCGGGCACAACTGGTATCCCAGGCCGTGGAGCTTGCGGCCCGGGCCGTGGAGGAGCTCCTGGCCTCCGGGGCCCAGGCGCTGTTGGAAGAAGCGGAAGGGGGCGCCCCTTGAGCGAGGATCAGGAACTCCCTCCGCTGCCCGCCGGTGCTCAGCCGGCCCCGCAGCCCGGGCAACTCGCCGCCCCGGAACCGGAGGCCGAGCCCGCGCCGGACGGCTCGCTCGGCATCGTTTTCCTGGTGGGTGCCGGGCCGGGAGACCCCGGCCTGCTCACCGTGCGCGGGCGTGAGCTCCTGGAGAAGGCCGACGTGGTCGTCTACGACCGCCTGGCCAATGCCGAGCTCTTGCACCACTGCCCGCCGGGGTGCCTCCGCCTGGCGGTGGGCAAGGCGCCAGGCGCGCCCGAGCGCTCCCAGCAGGAGATCAATCGCATGCTGGTGGAGCATGCGGCGCGCGGGGCGCGGGTGGTGCGACTCAAGGGGGGAGACCCCTTCGTCTTCGGCCGCGGGGGCGAGGAGGCGCTGGCCCTGACGGCCATGGGCATCCCGTTCGAGGTGGTGCCCGGCGTGAGTTCTGCCCTGGCGGTGCCGGCCTATGCCGGCATCCCGGTGACCCACCGGGATCTCGCCAGCTCGGTGGCGGTCATCACCGGGCATGAGCGTCCGGGACGGCAGCGCGCCGCGGTGGACTGGTCGGCCTTCGGGCGCCAGCCGGATACCCTGGTGGTGCTCATGGCCCGGTCCACCTGCGCGGAGATCGTCCAGGCCCTGATCGCCGCCGGACGCCCGGCCGCGACGCCCGCCGCGGTGATCCAGTGGGGCACCACAGGGCGCCAGCGCACGGTGGTTTCCGAACTCGGCGAGATCGCCGCGGCGTCCGCCGAGATGGACAACCCCGCGGTGCTGGTGATCGGGGAGGTTGTCCGGCTGCGAGAGCA
>JAKAUG010000140.1 GCA_021827805.1 Bacillota bacterium
GGCAAGACCACGACGCTAAACGCGGCGGTGCTGGAGCTGGATGCGGTGCAGCAGAACATCGTGACGCTGGAGGATCCGGTCGAGGCCATCCTGCCCCAGGTGACGCAGATTCCGGTGTCCTCGGCCGGGGACGGGGTGTCATTCGCCCAGGGCCTGCGGGCCGTCTTGCGGCAAGACCCCGACATCATCGTTGTCGGCGAGATGCGGGACCCTGAAACCATTGCGATTGCGGTGCAGGCGGCGCTCTCCGGGCACATGGTGCTCTCGTCGCTGCACGCGATTGACGCGCCGTCGACCATCTACCGCCTCCTGGACCACGGCGTCGAGCCCTACCTGCTTGCAGCCGCGCTGACGGGGGTGGTGGCCCAGCGCCTCTTGCGGCTCGTCTGCAGCCACTGTGCGGAAGAGCGCACGCCCACTGCGGCCGAGGCGGCGGTCTTCACGAATCACGGTCGGGCGGTGCCCGACCGGGTGCGAGTGGGGCGGGGCTGCAACCACTGCAATAACACGGGCTTCGCCGGCCGGGAAGCGGTGTACGAGGTCCTGCCGATGACCGAGGACCTCCGGGGCCTGGTCGCGCGCCAGGTTCCGCCTCAGGCCCTGCGGGAGGCGGCGGGCACCACGGGCTTTGTGCCCATGGTGGTGAGCGCTCTCGACAAGGCCGCGTCTGGGCGGACGACCGTGGCGGAAATCGCACGGGTCTTGGCGACCCGGGGGGGATCGTAAATGGCGCAGCTGGTGGTCGATATCGGGACGGCAACCGTCCGTATGCTGGTACCCGCCGGGCTGAGCGACTTCCGCTGGGGATCGATTGACAGCGGGGCGGCGGATCAATACGACCGGGGCGCCATTCTGGATGCCGAGGCGGTGACGCAGCGCTACCGGCGCTTGCTGGAGAGCCTGCGGGTGCGGCGGGGGACGTCCGCGCTTGTGCTCGTCCCGAGCGCTTGGGCGGTCGGCGACCTGGTGGATGTGCCGCGGGGCCTGCCGCGCAGCAAGGTCGCGCCCGCGCTGCGCTCGCTGGCACTCAAGAAGCTCGGAGGGATGGACACGCTCCACATCCAGACGGCCGTCGTCCGGCGGCAGCCGCATCTCCAGGCATTTGCCGTGGGGGTGCTCCGCGATGCCGTGCGGGATCACCTGAATGTCTTGGCGGCCTGCGGCGTGCGCGTGGAGCGGGTGCAACTGCACACGCTTGCCCTGGCGCGCTTGCGGGCGATTCACACCGGGCTCGTGGTGGTGGCGGAACCCGACTTGGACAGTGTCCTGACCCTGCGCGGTGGTCAACCCGAGACGGTCTACGCGCGGGAGGTGCTGCCGGACGCCACGGAGACGGAACGGGTGCACGCCCTGTTATCCGACGTCCAGGCCCTGACGCGCGGTATTAACATCACGCCGATGGTGGCGCTGGCCGGTGCGGCGGTGACCCCAACCATGGTGGAGGCCCTGAACGAGGCCGGCGTGCGCGCGCTCGTCCTCCAAGGGGGGCGGGTGCCCCGTGACTTTCCGGTGGCTGAGTACTTACCGGCCCTGGGGGCGCTCCGAGGCAAGGCTGGCCGGTTGCCGCTCTTGGAACTGGACCCGGGTGCCGCTCCGCTGGATGTTCGCAAGGCGCCCGCCCGTATTGCCTGGGCCCTGTGCGCGGCCGGCGTTCTGGCGGCCGGCAACGCGGCCTACTACCGAGACGGGTACGCGCCGAAACTGCTGGCTGATCGTGTGACACTCGCGCGCGTCTCCCAGGTCGGCAGCTTTCGCGAGGCGACCGTGTTGGCCAATCAGTATCGCACCCTCCAGGCCCAAGTCGCGAGCCTGAAGGGGGAGGTGGCGGCACTGCATCCGGCGGCCTTTCCCTGGGCGACGGTGGCGTCCGCACTGACCCAGGCGGCGTCCGGTGTCACCCTCTCCACGGTGGAGGAGGCGGCCGGGGCTGGCTCGGGGCAGTACACGCTCAACATCGGTGGCAGCGCTCCGACCATCGGGCAGGTCAACGCTTTTGTGACCAGCCTGCCCGCCGGGTTCACGAGCCCGACGCTTACCAGTGTGGCCGTCAGTAATGGCGCGGTGCAGTTTCATCTCAGTGTGACGTACGCAGGAGGGGTGACGACGTAATGGCCGCACCGATTCAGGTGACGGGCGCCCGCCCGGTCGTGCGCCCGGTGCGACCCCGCCGGACCATCGCGGCGCGGTGGTGGGGGTTGTTGCGCGTTGGCGTCACGGCCGCGTGGGCGGTCGCACTGTTGGTCGTGGCGGGTGGGGCGGCATTCTGGGGTCTTGGGGCCTTGCCGCGCCTCGCCACGGTTCGCCAAGAGATCACTCAAGCGGAGCATTTGGATGCCCGGGTTCCCCATACCTCCACGACCACCGCCACGGTTCTGAAGCAGCGAATCCGGGCGACCAAGGCCACGTACGCGGCGCTGCAGCAATCCATTCCGGCCCAGGTGACCTCCCTGCAGGCCACGGACGCCATCTTTGCCTGGGCCCAGCAAAGCGGTGTGGCGGTGCAGTCCCTATCCATCGGGACGCCCAGCACGACGCAAGGACTCACGACGCTGCCGGTTACGGTGGGACTTCAAGCCCCCTCGTCCACTGCGCTCATCGCGTTTCTCACCGCGGTGAATCAGGGTTCGCTGCCGGCCTCGGTGTCGGTGACATCGCTGAGCCTCGCGCCAGGCCCGCAGACAATCAGTGTGACAGTGAACTTCCACAGTCGGGCCGCGGGATAGACCAAGGGGGATATACGGGTGTCTTTGTACGAAGTCGTGGCCGCCGTTGTGCTGCTGGGAACGACGGGCGTCGGGGTCTTTGCGGGAATGTCCGCCGTCTGGCACGGCGGCACGGTGGTCGCGCAGGAATCGGCGGCCACGAACCTGCTCGGGGCGGAAGTGGAGGCCCTGACCGCCGATCCGTACACGCCGTATCCCACCACGGCTGGCTATCCCACGAGCGGGGCGGCCGTTCCCAATCCGGATCATTTGCCGATCAGCCTGGAGGTCGAGAATTATGAGGCGGGTGCCACTCCGGACTTTTCGCCGCAGTATCCGGACAGCGGCCTGCAAGAGATCCGCGTGGTGGTCACGCTGCAGGACGGGCGCACCTATACCGCGACGACGTACAAATCGCGGTAGCTGGCGGGGCCAGAGCCTTGTCGGCCTCGCGCTCAGCGTGGTGTTTGTGGGCTTGTTGACCTTTTTTACGGCCACCTTCTGGCACACGCTTGAGGCAAACAGCGCCTGGGCCGCGACCCGGTGGACGGGCAGCGAAGGGGCTGCGGAGGTGCTGAACGTTGTGGGGGCGGACGTAGCCCAGGCCACGAGCGTCACCGTGGGCACCGGGAGCCTCACGTGTCAGTGGACCACCGCATCCGGCACGGTGGACAAGGTGACGTACCAAGAATCGCAGGGCGTCCTCCTCCGGACGGTGACCACGACGCCCGCCGGTGGCACCCCGACCACGCGCACCCGGCCCGTGACCACGGGACTGGCGTCTGCGGGCTTTCAGGTGAGCCAGCCGAGCGCGGCCCTGGTCACCGTGGACCTGACGT
>JAKAUG010000050.1 GCA_021827805.1 Bacillota bacterium
CCTTGGTCACACCTCCCAGCAGCTCCACCCGCTGCACCACGAGGCAGATCGCCTCGCGCAGATACAGGTAGCCCTTGATGTGGGCCGGGATGCCGATGTCGTGCAGGACCTCGGTGACCTCGACATCCAGGCTCCGCACCTCGGCCTGGGTGGGCTTCACGGACTGCCCGCTGGCGATCTGGCGGATGCGCTTGGCCAGGACCGGCAGATCAAATGGCTTCAGGATGTAGTAGTCCGCCCCGAGGGCCACCACACGCTGCGCGATGCTCTCCTGCCCGAAGGCCGTGAGCATGATGATCTTTGGTCGGCGGGTCAGGCCCAGGGCGTTGAGCTGCTCCAGGACCCCGATCCCGTCCAGGTGCGGCATGATGATGTCCAGGATGACGACGTCCGGCATTTCCGCCTGAACGATCTCGACCACCTGGCGACCGTTCTGCGCCACGCCGACGAGCTTGAAGTCAGATTGGCTCTGGATGTACTGCGCAAGCAGGTCACAGAACTCGCGGTTATCGTCCGCGACAAGGATCCGAAACGGGGCCAGGGCCGGCGCGGTCGCTGCCATCTGCACACCTCTCCCGCGCTCATACCCGGTCGCGCCCGCAGGCCGCGCCGGGCGGAGCGGCACGCGCCCAGTGTTCTGGTCCCAGGAGACCGGTCCTGCGGCTACCCCTGGGGGATCCGGGCGATGCATTCCGACGAAATCCCCCACCCTTCACCCACGCAAGCATTGGCGGTCGGGGGCAAATCTCCTGGTAAGATCCTGGCAGCCATCAGCCGAGCGCTAGGGGCGGGCGCGGCCGAGCAATTGCGCGATCTGGCCGATCAGGCGCCCCACGTCGAACGGCTTGCTGACGAACCCCTGCACGACGCCGGCGGGAAAGGCCTCCAGCGCCCCGGCTCCACCACTCATCACCAGCACCGGACAGGGACTGCCGCCGCGCGCCTCAAGGCCCGCCATCACTCCGACGGCGTCGAGCCGCGGCGTGTGCAGATCCAGCAGCAGCAGGTCGGGCAGGAGCCCGCCCTCCAGCGCCTCCAGAACCTCGCGGCCGTCGCCGACGGCCACCACCCGAAGGTCGGCACGCTCCAGGACCAGCACGAGCAGTTCGCGGATCTCCGGCTCGTCCTCGCTCACCACGACCGTGGGTCGTGGGCGCCCAACCACCGGGTCTCGCCCCCCTCAGGCCTCGGGCAGTTCGTGCACCCGCGTGTCGCCCACCAGAGCTGGCAGGTCGGCGGCGGGGACCCCGAGGAATTTGGCCTGGGACTGGGCCAGAAGGCGCCCGTCCTCCGCCGTACGCACCTCCGCGACGCACTCCCACAGGCGGCCCCGGTGGGCCGCGACCCTCCCGGAGACCACGATCGGCACCCCCACCGCCACCCGGGCCTGGTAGCGCACCGTGGCCTCCGCCGTCAGGGTCACCCCGCCCTGGCCGTACGCGGCATACCACATGGCGTCGTCGAGCAGGCCCAGCACGACGCCGCCATGGATCACCCCGCCGAAGCCCTGAAAGTGCTCCGCGGGGGTCCAGAGCGCCACGGCGCCCCGCTCGTCCACGCGGTAGCGGAGCCGCAGGCCCACGGGGTTGTCCTGCCCGCAGATCAGACACCCCCTGCTGCCCAGGAACCGCGCCACCTCACCGGTCCTCCAGCAGGCGTCGCGCCCGCGCGCTGACATCCGCCGCGATGCGCTCGTGGTCGATCCCCGGGAACTCCCCGTGCTCCATCACCGGACGCCCGGCGACCACCGTGACCACAACGTCGGCGTCCCGGGTGGTGTACACCAGCGAGGACCAGGGATCGAGGATCGGCGCGCGGTGCAGCCCGTCCTGCCGGAGGAGCACGAGGTCGGCCGGGGCGCCCGGCACCAGGAGCCCAGTCCCCTCGGGCAGATGCAGGGCCCGAGCCCCACCGACGGTCGCCAGGCTCCAGAGGCTGGGGGCCGCGACGGCGGCCGCGTCCTGGAGGATGGTCTTCTGTAGCCATCCGGCCAGGCGCAGCTCCTCCCAGAGTCCCAGGGTGTCCGTGCTGGCCGCGCCGTCACTCCCAAGCCCGACGAGGACCCCGGCCGCCAGCAGGGCCACCAGGGGCGCCACGCCGGAGCCGAGCTTGGCGTTGCTCACCGGGTTGTGGGCCACGGCCACACCGGGCCGGGCCAGGAGGGCGAGATCCTCCGGCTCCAGGTGGACACCATGCGCCGCCAACAGGCCGACCTCGAGCACGCCCCGCTCCGCCAGGAACCGCACCGGGCTCGAGCCGTGCCGCTCGTGGCACCCCCGCTGCTCCGCGGCCGTCTCGCTGAGATGCGTGTGGATGGGCACGCCGAGCTCCCGCGCCAGGGCCACGGCCGCGTCCCAGACCTCCGTGGGGCAGGTGTATTCGGCGTGCGGCGCCAGCATCGCGCTCACGCGTCCCCGGCCTGTGCGCGCCACCTGGCGGCAGAGTTCCTCCCCCTCGCGCAGCGCGCCCTCCCAACTCGGTCCAAGTCCGATCACCCCACGGGACAGCGAGGCGCGGATGCCCGTGGTGAGCACGGCCTCCAGGACCGCGTCCATGTGGTCGTACATGTCGGCGAAGGCGGTCACCCCGCCGCGCAGCATCTCCAGGCACCCGAGCAGCGCCCCGGCGTGGACATCCTCATCCGTCAGGCGCGCCTCGGCCGGCCAGATGCGCTCCTCGAGCCAGCGTTGGAGCGGCAGGTCGGCCCCATAACCGCGCAGCAGGGTCATGGCCACATGGTTGTGGCAGTTCACCAGCCCGGGCACCGCCAGGAGCCCAGAGCCGTCCAGGACCCGGCTCGCGCCCTCCTCCGGCAGCCGCTGGGCCGAGATGGCCGCGATGCGCTCGCCCTCAACCAGGATGTCGGCGGGACCGCCCTTCAGCCCGGCGGTCCCTGGCAGCACGTCGGCCCCGTGGATCAGCAGGCGCAAACCCGCGCCTCCTTCCGCTCGCTAGCGCCAGGTCGAGAGGTAGGCCCGCTGCTCCGCGCTCAGTTCGTCCAGGGCGCCGCCAGCGGCCCCCAGGCGCAGCCTCGCCACCTCGTCGTCGATCTCGCTCGGCACGGGCAGGACCCCGGACTGGGGGCCCGGCAGGCGGCGGGCCACGCGCTCCAGGCACAGGGCCTGGATGGCGAAGGAGATGTCCATGATCTCCACCGGATGGCCGTCGCCCGCGGCGAGGTTCACCAGCCGTCCCTCCGCGAGCAGGAAGATGCGGCGTCCATCCCGCAGGGTGTACTCCTCCACGTTGGGACGCACGGTGCGCCGGCCCACGGCCAGTTCGCGCAGCCCCGCCACGTCCACCTCCACGTCGAAGTGCCCCGCGTTGGCCAGCACGGCTCCGTCGCGGCAGCGCAGGAAGTGCTCGGGTCCGAGGACCCCGCGGTTGCCGGTGCAGGTGACCACGAAGTCCGCCTCCGCCACGGCCTCCAGGCTCGGCAGCACCCGGCAGCCCTCAAGGAGCGCCTCATTGGCCGCCACGGGTTCCACCTCGGAGACCATGACCCGCGCGCCCAGGCCCTGGGCCCGCCGCGCCACGC
>JAKAUG010000312.1 GCA_021827805.1 Bacillota bacterium
GGGCGTGGCACGGCATCCAAGACCGCCAGGCCCCCAGCGACGGGACCGGGCTTGCCGCCCGGCTTCTCTGGAGCCCAGCCGGGAGCGGTGGGCCGTCCCCCCCCCCGTTGTCGGGCTGGTTCCGTGTCTCCTTCCCGCGTCGGAACCGACCGTCCAGAACGTGCTTCACTTCGTCCACCGGCGGATCTCCGCGTCGCCCACCGTGGCCAGCGGTTCATGGCGGCAACAACGTCCGCGTCACCATCCCACCCACACGGGCCGGTCCCGACGGGGCGGAGGGTGGCCAAGGTGCCGGGCATGCGGGCCCGCCCCCTGCGTGCCTCAACGCGGCGGGGCCAGATGCAGGATCACCTCCGTCAGGACCTTGGCCGCCTGTCCACGGGTGGTGACATCCTGAGGGCGGAAGGTCCCGTCGGGGAACCCGGAGATGTATCCCGCCGCTGCCGCGGCCCCCACGCCGTTCACGGCCCACGGGGAGACCGATGCGGCATCGGAGAACGGCGTCGTTCCCGCGGGCAGACGGAGGGCCCGCGCCAGCAGCACCGCCATCTGCTCTCGTGTCACCAGCGCCTCGGGGCCAAAGCTGGTCGGCGACAGGCCCTGGACCAGCTGTGCGTGCACGGCCGCCAGGACCGCGGGCGCGAACCAGGCGTCCCCGGGGACATCCAGGAATGGGTCCCGGCCGCCTGGAGGCTGAGGCAGGCCGAGGGTGCGGACCAGCATGGCGACGAACTCGGCCCTGGTCAGGGAGTCCCCGGGCCTCAGCGTGCCGTCGGGGAAGCCGTTCAAGACGGATGCCGCCAGCAGCCGGTCGATGTCCAGGCGGGCCCACGCGTACGAGCCCAGGTCCGGGAAGGTGCGCGTGGCGGCCAGGACGAGCAGGGCGGTCGGCGAGCCGAGCCAGACGCCGACGGTCTGTCCGCTCCGGTCCACCGTGGTGGGCATGAAGACCCAGCTTCCGTCCGCCCTCTGGCGGTACACCGCCAGCCGGAACGGGGAGAGGCCGTGCAGCGGAGTGGCCTGATAGTGGACCGTCGCCTCAAGCCGCGTCCCCTCGAAGCTGCCGCGCACGGTGTAGCGGGCGCTGGCCGCCGCCATGCCCTGGGGCAACCCCTGGGCGGGCGCATTCGCCTGGGCAAAGGACAGGGATGCCCCGGCCGGGAGGGTGCCTGGGGGCACGACGAGGCGGAAGCTGCCGTCGGCGTTGCCGAGTGTGCCGCCGAGCGGACCAACGCTGACCACCGGACCCGTGGGGGCGCTCTGGCTGGCGCCGCCGGACCCGGCCGAGGGGACGACCATCTGCGGCTGGGCAATGCCGAACACCGTGCCCCCGAGTTCGGCCAGGCTGGGGGAGGTGTTCGGCGCGACGGTGATCACCAGGCACCCCGCCTCCACGGACTGCGCGGATGCGGCGGCCCACGCGGTCCCGGTCCACCAGTAGGCGGTGGCACCCTGCGCCACGCCGCAGCGGCGGATCTCCAGGGTCGTGAAGGTGTTGCCCGACGAGAGCGAGACATCGAAGAACGCGCCTGCCGCTGAGAAGGAGGGGGTGCCGGCCGGGTTGCCGCTGTACTCGGCGGCGGACACCGTTCCGGTTCCGCCGCTCGCCACGGCCTGGGTGTCCGGAGTGCTGACAATCGCGCTGACGAGGGGGTTGTCCGTCGCCGCGGCGCTGACCTCCTCGACGGTCGCGCCACCGCCGGCCACGATGAGGGCCACGGTGCGGGCTGCGGTAGCCGGCGGGGTGGCGTGGTCGGCCACCCGCAGCACCAGGCTGGCTGTGCCCGCCGCCGTGGGGGTGCCCGTGATCAGGCTCCCTTCCAGACTCAGTCCCGCCGGCAGGGTGCCCTGGACCGACCAGCTGTACGGAGGGGTGCCCCCCTCGGCCTGGAGGGTTGCGCTGTATGGTGTTCCCACGCTGCCTCCGGGCAGGGTGACATCCTGCACCCCCAGGCCGGGGGCGGTGATGTAGGTGAACTGGGCGGGGGCACCGCCGGCGGTGCTGCCGTTGGGTGTTTGCACGGTCAACTGCACCGTGCCTGTTCCCGGGGGCGAGGCGGCCACCACCTGTCCGTCGCCGCTGACCAGGACGCTCGGGGAGGGGTTGCCAGGTCCGAAATCGACCGTTGTCGCGCCGACCAGGCCCGCCCCGGAGATCGTCACCGCGGTGCCGCCACCCGCCGGGCCCTCGGTCGGGCTCAGCGCGCTGATCGTTGGGACGGGGACGGTCAGGGTGAGCTGGCAGACCGCGCCCGGAACAAAGACCACCGGGGGCACGGGCGAGCTTGTTCCGGAGCAGTTTGCGTCCACGACGGTGGCCGCACCGCCGTTCACGAGCAGGGACACCCCGGCACCCGCCTGGGCGGCTGAGCCGTCGATATCCGCGAGCTGCGGCAGCGCGCCGTCCTCCCCGAAGGAGCCGTCCGCGGCCAGGGGGGCGGATGGACCAGCCGGCTGTCCGCCCAACAGGCCCTGCACGGTCCCCCCGGTCACGGGCTGGCCCGCCGTGTTCCGCACCGTCCCCCTGATCGACATGGGCAGCGGGGGAGGCGCGCCCTGAGCACGCGCGGGTCCCCCCGCGCCCGCGAGCAGCGCCAGGACCGTCCCGAAACCGAGCAGCCTCCGGGTCCGCGAACCCACGGCCCGCTGGGCCAAGCCGGTCCTCTCCTCTCATCAGGCCGCGCACGCCCTAGGACTGCACCTGGCCCGTGGGGATGCGTCCGACCACGGTCGCCGGGGCCTGGGCCCAGACCCAGTAGGCATAGCCGTTGCGCACCTGATCCTGGGTATCCGTCTCCGGATCGCTGGAGGTGGCCCCGGCCCCGTTCGGGTCGACCAGCACAGGCACGCTGGAGGTCGCGACGCCGGCCAGGAAGTCCGAGTAGCTCTCGGCACCCTCCAGCGCGGACGGCCCCACGAGGTTCCAGCCTGGCGCCAGCGCCGCCGTCGGCGGGGGATTGGGCGAGGCGGTGGCCCGCAGCGTCGCCGTCACCGGCTGGCTGCCCCCGATGTCCAGGTACAGACCGACCAGGGGCTCGGCCAGGAGCGTCTGCTCGTTGGCCTGGGTCACCTGGACCCAGGCGCCGTCCTGGAAGGCGTACGCGACCTCAAGCGAGGCGCCGCCATCGGAGAGGATCGCCGCCAAGGTCGGGTCGGCAAGGGTGAATGGCACGGACAGGGTGTTCCAGCCGGGCGAGAGGGTTCTGGTGACCAGGGCCGCGGCCGGGAGGTAGGTGAACAGGTCCGCCTGAGTCGCCGAGCTGGAGGCCGCCTGGTTGCCGACCGTGACATCCACCGTACCCGCTCCCGCCGGGGCCGTGACGGTGAGGCTGGTGTCGCTGAGGACCTGGAGATCACTGCCCGCGTGGGCGCCGAACTGCACGGTGCTGGCGCCGGTCAGGCCCCTGCCGGTCACCGTGACGACCGTGCCGCCAGCTGCCGGGCCCGTCGCTGGGCTGATGCCGCTCACGACCGGCAGGGGCACGAAATCCACCTGGACCGTGTCCGGGCCGGTGAGCCCCGGGGCCCCG
>JAKAUG010000157.1 GCA_021827805.1 Bacillota bacterium
CGGCCCGCAGCCCGTCCCGCTGCTCGGCCATCTCCGCACCAAGTGCCGCACGCCCGTCTTCGATCCTTCTGCCGACTCCTGCCTCCACCGCCCTGATCTCCGCCCCCAGGGCCGTGGCCATGGCATCGAGGTACGCCTTGAACTCAGGGTCCATCCGCCTCTCACCCCCCTTTCGTCATACAGTTCATGGCATATATGCCACATCCTGCCGGCCGAGGCCTTTCAGGCCGACAGTTTTCGCAGCAGCAGCAGTGGGGTTTGCTCTGAGCCCTGCGCCTTCGGGTTGTCCGCCAACAGATCGCGCAACTGCGGTTCCGTAACGCCCTCCGTTCGGCCAAGCACACGGACGCCAAGATCGTTGGCGTCCACGATGGCCACCGCCACTCCGAGGCGCTCCGCCAACTCCTCGGCCACGCGCTGCGGATTGGCGGGGCCGAGCTTGACGTGATCGCAGTACGGCGGGATCGTCCCGCGCGTGGGTCCGTCGATGGCGGCGACGCCGGGGCCCGTGATCCGGTAGAAGACGCCCTTCACGCCCACGAGGCGTGCCAGGGCGGCCACGGCCGCGGCGACGAGAATGCGCGGGGTCCCCGCCTCCCGGAGGGCCAGCTCCATGGTCTCTGGCACGCCGAGACCGATCCCGAACGGCGTCCGATGTACAAAGCGCGTGAGCAGAAACGCCAGGGGCCGGGGATGGATTGTCTCCCGCGGGTAGGATCTCCCCTGGCAGATGGCCACGATGCGCTCGGTGATCACCAGGGCATCGCCCGAGCGGAGCGCGTCTCCGACTGCCTCCCGGACCACCATCTCCAGGTCGTCGCCCACCTGGACCAGGCGGGCGCGCAGCGGAGCGCGCATCCAGACCTCGTCGCCACGCAGGGCCAGCAGGTGGCGCCCCCGGTTGGGTCTGAAACGGTCCAGGGCCTCCTGGGCGGTGGTCTCGCATTGCTCGGCCGTCTCTCGATCCCCCAGGGCGGGAAACTCCACCTGCGGGCGGGTCGGTTGCCCCTTGTCCGCACCCTGCGGAAAGAAGACACGCAGCCAGATCTCCACGTTGATGACGCGCCAGAAGAAGAGTGTCGAGCTCTTGCGCGCCGCGGCCCGGTGAAAGGCCCTGGCGACGGCCGAGGCGTCCCAGTAGGGCCGCCGCGCAAACGTCGGGGACTGAAACAGGCTCTGCCACACCGCCCGGCGGGCGAAGAGCCAGCGAGATTCCGGGGTCGTGAAGCCCACCTTCCAGCGACGGAGGCGGATCTTCTCGGGCACCAGACCCACCAGGCTCTCCCGGAAGAGGGCCCGGCTCCACCCGCCACGGATGATGGCCTCCTCCGGCAGGCGCAGGATGGCCTCCACCAACTCGGGGTCGAGCCAGGGAACGCGGGACTCCAGCGAGTGGGCCATCGAGTTACGATCCTCATAGCGCAACAGCGGGGGCAGACTGTATGTCGTCAGGTCCTGCAGCAGGCGCCGCTTGAGGTCCGCCGCCGCGCGCGCGTCGCGGGGTGCGGCGGCCCTCCGGACGAACTCGGAACGCAGCAGGTCGGTGGGGGCCGGAAGCCCGCGCGCGGGGCGATGCTGGCGCGCCAGCGACCGCAGCACATCCCGCGTCGCCCACGCCTCGGCGAGCAGCCGGCCCCAGCGCCGCTGGCGCCACAACTGCCGCAGATAGACCACATGGTAGGGCACATATCCCGCGAGCAACTCGTCGCCGCCCTGGCCGTCCAGGACCACCTTCACATGCCGGCTGGCCTCGCGCAGGACACACCACTGCGCATACGGGCCCGTGCTGACCATCGGCTCCTCCTGGAACCACACCAGCTCGGCCAACTCGCTGATGAACTCCCAGGAATCGGGGCGCACGTAGTCCGAGCTGGCCCCGCTGGCCTCGATCTCCTGTTCCACGTAGGCCCGCTCGTCGATGGGATCCCCGTCGAAGACCGCGGTGAAGGTCTGGACCCGCTCCCCGAGGGACCCCGCGTCGCGGGCGTGCTCCCGCAGGAGATCGGACAGCACGGACACGATGGCCGAGGAGTCCAGCCCCCCAGAGAGGCACGCACCCACGGGCACGTCAGCCACCAGGCGACGCTGGACCGCCCGCCGGAAGAGCGTGCGGAACTCCTCGGGGCTCAGTGCCCCCTCGGTGGACAGCGCAGGCCGCCAGAACGGCGCCGTGCGCACGCCATCCGCATCCACCACCGCATAGGAGGCCGCGGGCACCTGGCGCACGCCGGCGAAGAACGTGTCCGTGCCATGGTCGTGCAGGCCATGCGCCAGATACTCATAGAGCGCCTGCTCGTTCGGCGCGCGCTCCAGCGTCGGGTCCCGCAGCAGGGCCTTGATCTCGGAGGCGAAGAGCCACCTCTCCCCCGCTCGCGCGTAATAGAGCGGCTTGATGCCGAAATGGTCCCGCGACAGCACCAGCCGGTGCCGGTCCAGATCCGCCAGGGCGACGGCCCACATGCCGTTCATGCGCGCAAAGCAGTCGGGCCCCCACTGCTCGTAGGCGTGCACGACCACCTCGCTGTCGCTCTCGGTGACAAAGCGGTGGCCCAACTCCTCCAGGGAGGCGCGCAACTCCCGGAAGTTGTAGATCTCGCCGTTGTAGGCGAGGCGAACGCTGCCATCCTCGTTGGCCATGGGCTGATGACCGCCCGCCAAATCAATGATGCTCAGGCGCCGGTGGGCGAGGCTCTGCTCTGGGGATTCGAAGTAGCCCTCGTCGTCGGGGCCGCGGTGCTCCAGCACCCGGCCCATGGCGCGGAGCAGATCCCCGTCAGCGGGGCCCCAAAAGCCCGCGATACCGCACATCCAGGAGCCTCCTTGCCAGCGTCGCGCTGCCGCCAGGGGTGCGGACGCACCTTCCCTTGGCCAGGCGGGTCCGCGCTCCCCCCTCAGCCGACGTCCCAGCGCACGGCCGTGGCCTGCTGAGCCATCCATGCGCGCTGGGAGGGGGGAAGCAGGGCATCCAGTTCGGCCAGGACCGTGGCGGCCCCCTTGAGTTCCCAACCGTCATAGAAGGCGCGGACGTAGGTGGAGGCCAGGCAGGGCACCGTTCCCGACGCACAGGGCGGCGCCGAGCGAATCACCTGGAGTTGGGCGTCCAGATCACGGCGCAGGTAGTCGGGGAAGGCCTGGGTTTCCGGTTGGTAATCCAGGCCGACATACGCCCAGATCGGATGCAGCAGCAGGGGCCTGGTGCCCACCGTGCCGATCTGCATCGAGGACAGCATCTCATACGGATACATCCTGTCGACCGCCGCGGGCCGCGGGTAGGCGTTGTCCCCCCAGGAGGTCACCTGACCGAGCAGCCGCGCCCCGCCGGGCTCCAGGCGGAAGATCGACGCCTGGCGCTCCCCGGCGGCCGATCCCGTAAAGGCCGCGGTCACAACGAGGTCCGTGCCTCCATCCCCCAGCATGTCCCCACACCAGGTGGGTGTCGTGCCAAAGGTGAGCGGCATCAGGGGCAGGGGCGGCAGAGCCGCGCCCTGCGCGTCCGTGATGCGCAGCGTGGTGCGCTGCCCGGGGGTGG
>JAKAUG010000113.1 GCA_021827805.1 Bacillota bacterium
CTGGTCCGGCTCAAGGCGGAGGTCGCGGGCGCCGGCAAGTAGGCGGGGGGTGGTGGGGCGTGATCGTGCGCATCCTCGGCGAGGGCCAGTACGACCTGGAGGGCACGGCCCTCCAGGAGCTGAAGCTGGCTGACGCCCACCTGTTCGAGGCGGTGGCCTCCAACAACGAGGTCCGCTTCGCGCAGGAATTCCACAAGGTTCTGACCCTGGTGCGCACCCGCGGGCAGCGTCTGGATGCCTCGCGGCTGACCGAGTCGGATCTGGTGCTCCCCTCCTCAGACACCAGTCTGGAGGAGGCCCGGCGCCTGTTCACCTCCCATCCGGCCTAGCGAGGGGCGTGGGGGCACCGTGGCGGGTGCCCCCCACGCCCGCGTTGGCGATGCCGCGGCGGCTCAGAGCGGGGCGTCCCAGAGCGGAAACCAGCGCGTGATGTCGGCTTCCATCGGCAGCATCTCACCGAGCGCGGAGGCCGTGCGGAACTCCGCGGCGTTATCGCGCGTGCGCTCGCCCCTGGGGATGAAGGGGTAGAACGCGCCGCGCTTGTAGTTGTACACCAGGTAGCACCCGTCGGCGTCCTCCTGCTGCGTCCGGGTCATGCGGAACAGCGCGGCCAGCAGCTGCTCGCCATAGCCCTTCTCCTGCAGGCTGCTTGCCACCAGGTGCGCGAGCGAGACCTGCTCCTCCAGGCGGGCGTCGCGAAAGACGATCCAGGTGTAGCCGAGTTCATCCCTCTCGACCCGGGCCTGGCTGTGGAAGTCCTCACTGTTCGCGGCGAGTTGCACCAGCCGCTCCAGTTCGGCGTCGACCTCCGCGAACGCTCCGCCCTCCACGGGGCGGAGGCAGACCGCCGCGGCGGGACCAGGCCCGAGTTCGGCCGCGGCAAGGGACGGTTCGGCGGTGGCCAGCGCGAAGATGCGGTCCATGTCAGGCTTCTTCAGCTTCGTGCGACCGAGCAGCGGACCGAGCAGGCCGTCCCAGAGACCCGTGGCCGTCACCCCCTGGGCGGGATCAGCGCCGGTGCGCCCCAACCCCCGCCAGTTCGAGCTCGATGCGACGCAACTGCGCCAGACGGTGCTCCAGATTCGGGTGCGTCTGCACCAACTCGAACAGGCCCTCCCGACCGCGGGCTGCGGGGATGATGAACATGGCGTTGGCCTGCTGCACGCGCCGCAGGTCCTGGGTGGGGATGCGGTCCATCGTGCCGCTGATCCGCAGCAGGGCGGAGGCCAGGTTGGAAGGCTGGCCGGTCAACAGGGCGGAGCCGCGGTCCGCGGCATATTCCCGGTAGCGGGAAAGGGCCGCGATCAGCAGAAAGCTCACCAGGTAGACCAGCCAGGAGGCGAGCAGGATCATCCCGAGGGACTCGCCGTTCCGGCCCCGCCGGCCGCCTCCGCCGTAGCCGAGTCCGCCACCCCACATCCCGGCCCACATCAGGTTCTGCGCCAGCAGGGCGGCGATGGTGGAGAAGAAGCTGGCCATGGCCATGACGGCCATGTCGCGGTTGCGCACATGCGTCAGCTCATGTCCCAGGACCGCTTCCAGCTCCGGTTCGCTGAGCGACTGGATCAGTCCGGTGGTCACCGCGACCACGGCATGCCGTGGGTCGCGCCCTGTGGCGAAGGCGTTGGGGATCGGGGAGCGCACCACGGCCAGGCGCGGCTGGGGCACGTCGGCCATCGCGGCCAGCCGTGCCAGCATGTCCTGCACGTGCGGCAACTCGCCCGGCGCGACGAGCTTGGCGTGCGTGGTCAGCAGGACCAGCCGGTCGGAGAAGTAGTACTGGGCCAGGGCCAGGCCGCCAATCAGGACCGCTATGGTGGCGATGCCAGCCCCGGCCCGGTAGAGGATCTCGGCGAAGATCAGGTACACCAGGGCCAGCAGGGCCATGGTGAAGGCCATGCGGATCTGCAACTGCCAATCGGTGCCCAGGCGTCGTTGCATGATTCGTCGTCCCCCCCGCGTTCGCTGCGTACCTGGGTGCTCGGTGCTGTGGCATGATTATAGCCCTTGGGGCCGAAAAGAGGCTCAGTGGGAGCATGAGGGGGCACGGGATTGGTGCGTGGACCGTGGGGACGCTGGGCCGCGGTGGCGCTGGCCGCCCTCGCTCTCCTGGGTGGTTGCGGACCGCACGGCACCCCGGCGCGACCCGCCGCGCCGGGAAGCGCGCCTGCGCCAGACAGCGCCCTTGAGGTGGCGGTGAGCAGCGACTTTCCCACCCTGGACCCCGCCCAGGCGACCGACACCGAGTCCATCGGCGCCATCCAGCTCATGGACCAGCCACTGTTCACATACAGCGACACCGGCGCCCTGGTGGGCCTGCTGGCGCAGGGCTTCGCCTGGTCGAACTCCGGCACCGTGCTGACCGTCCAGCTGAACCCGGGCGCCACCTTCGCCGACGGCAGCCCGGTGCTGGCGACCGATGTGGTGTACAGCATCGGGCGCCTGCTCGCGAAGGACACGGCGAGTCCCCACGCCAGCTCGTTTCAGGACCTGGAGGGCTACGCCCAGCTGCGCGAGGGGAAGGCGGCCGCCGGCCTCACGGCGTCCGGACCGCGCACGGTGGTCTTCCGCCTGCAGCATGCGTTGCCGTATCTGCCCGAACTGCTGGCCATGCCCAGCACCGCGGTCCTGGAGCAGAAGGTGGCCGACGTGCCGGGCAGCGCCCAGCGCGCCTGGTGGTTTGCGCACAGCGCCGGTTCCGGTCCCTACGTGCTCGCGAGCTCGACCCCTGGCCAGTCGCTGCGTCTGGCGCCCAGCCCGCACTACTGGGGCCAGGCCAGCGGCGGGGGCCCGTTCGCCCCGGTGGAGTTTCGTATCGTGAGCGACGCGGCGACCCAGACCCGGCTCTTTGCCGCCGGGCAGTTGGACGTGCTGGCGCCCGCCCCGCCCACGGCCTTCGCAGGCGGCCTGCCGCCCGCCGGCGCGCGCCTGCTGGAGGCGGGCAACGAGGGGGTGTCCTTCCTCGGCTTTGACACCACTCGCCCCCCGTTCGACAACCCCCTGGTGCGCCAGGCGGTGGCTTACGCCCTCAACAAGCCCAAGCTCCTGGCGGCGGCGGGTCCAGGCAGTCTGGCGGCGGGGCTGGTGCCACCCGGCGTTCCCGGCTTTGACGCCAATCTCGCCCCATACCCGTACGCGCCAGCCAGGGCCCAGGCCCTGCTGGCCCAGGCTGGCCTGGCCTCGGGCACGCCGGTCACGCTCCTGACGATCGCCGCCAGCGGGACGGTGCAGCAGGGCTCGAGCGACGCGATGGCGGCGCAGGTCGCCAAGGACCTGGACGCGGTGGGCTTCGACGTGACGGTCCAGCGGGACACCTGGCAGGAGTACTACCGCGACCTGGCGGCCGGCCGCGCGAACCTGTTTGAGGGGACCTGGCTGGCGGACTACCCCGACCCCCAGGACTTCGTCTTTCATCTTCTGGGTCCGGGGGCGGCGGGTCAGGGGCCGGGCGGGTACGCCAGCCGGGCCTTCACCCCGGCGCTCCAGGCGGCCGAGGCGGCGTCGACGTCGTCCGCGCGCCTGGAGGC
>JAKAUG010000216.1 GCA_021827805.1 Bacillota bacterium
TCCGCTCGGGGCGGGCGGAGATCGAGCAGGCCCTCTCGCGCGCCCGGCGCTGCCAGACGGTCCGGGAGCATGTGGAGATCAGGGAGACGTTCATCGGCGATGGCGAGGCGCATCGCCGCTTCGTCCTCATCCGCAACCCCCACGAGGCCGCGCACGACCGCCACCGGCGCGAGGCGGTCCTGGCCGCACTCCGTCATGGCCGCGCTGCCGACCACGGGCAGCCACGGGCTGGACGGAGGTTGCCGCCGGCAACCGCGTCCGTGACCACAAGCGGTACCGACCCTACCTGGGCAAGGACCCGCAACGGCGCCCCCAGGGTCGACACCGCCAGGGTGCGCGAAGGAGCGCCTGGATGGCAAGCACCGCCCGGTGGCCCTGGGCTATCGCGCGTTGCTGGAGGTCGAGGGCTGCCTGCGGATCCTGAAGAGCACCCTGGACCTTTGGCCGGTGTGCCAGCCCGCGAGCGACGCGTCCGCAGACACGTGGGGTTGTGCGGGCTGGTCCTGCTGCTGACCAGGGCTGTGTGAGGAGAAGACTGGCAGCACCTGGGAACACATCCGCCGCTGCATGCCGCGCCTGGAAGTGGTCACCCACCGTTGCTCGGGCAGCGAGGGCCGGCGCTGCACGGAGGTGACGACGGAGCAGAAGGAGATCCTCGCGGCGCGCCCCCACCTGGGGACCACAGTCCGCCCGCAACCGCCGGCCCCGGTAACACGACGCCGTGGTGTCCATGACCGCCGAAGCGCCGGGCTCCAGTGCATTCCTGGCTCTTGTCTGCCGAGCCGCCAGCCAACCCGGGTTCGCTTCGGCCGGGAAAGTGACCACCGCTTTGCGTCCCGCTTGCACATCGCTCCGGCGATCCCTCGAGCCACGGCGATCGGCTTTTGAGGCTACCGGCCTGCCGTGGAAGGAGAGTGCGCGCGTGTGGCGTAGCAGGCGCGGCGACGAAGGCGTCTCATCTCGCGAGACTTGTGGCCCGCGCGGGTGGGGTGGCAGGGCATGGTGTCCACCGACAAACAACCCGCTCATGGCACCGAGCTGGGTGCCCGGCACGTCCCGCGAGCTTCTCTTCCTGGAGGCGATGTTCGGCGGGTGCGGCCGATCAGGGCGTACCGCTAAGGAATTGCTGGAATGCGCCGCTGCGCTGGGCATCTCCCGCGCCCATCTGTGTACAAGGAGGCGCGGCCAGTGCCGCTGTCGGCGTCACGATGCTGTCCTCGTGCCTGCGCTTGCCCCTGAGCACACAGGCGCTCAACGTGGTGCAGGGGGCGAACGATCTCGGCGCTGCCCTGGTCGCGGGCCAGGAAGGCGCGGTGCGAGCGCCTTCGTCCGGCCGGGCCGCCGTTACCGCCGCGACAGCCCAGTGCGCTGAAGTTCCTCGCAGGGCCACACGTGCCACTGGGGGTGCCACACAGTGAAAGTCGTGGACCTATCCCTACCCATTCACCACGAGATGCCCATCTGGTCGGGCGAGCCCAAGACAGGCGTGGTCGACTACTTTCGCCTGGGGCGCTCCGCGGGTTCCACAGAGGCCATGAACATGAAGCTGTTGATCCTATGCGGCCACGCGGGAACGCACACCGACGCCCCGGTCCACCTCCGCGCGGATGGTGCCACGTTGGACGACTGCCCCCTGGAGCGCCACGTGGGGCCGGCGCGGGTTCTCGACTTTACCGAACACCGGGGTGACATCGACGCGGCGGACCTGGAGGCGTACGGCCAGGAGATCACCCCGGGGCGACGGATCCTTCTGCGGACATCGTGGGATCGTCACCTCGGCTCCCCCCGCTACTTTGACAAGGACGCGATGCCCAAGCTCACCGTGGCGGCCATGCGCTGGCTCGTGGCGCGGCGGATAGCGCTGATTGGCGTCGACACGCCTTCGGTGAACCCGTTTCTCGACCGGCACGCCGCCATCTTCGAGGGATCGGCGCCGCCCGCGGTGGTCGAACTGCTCACCAACCTGACCGCGCTGCCCGGCGACGAGGATGTGTTTCTCATCTGTCTACCCCTCCGCATTCGCGAGGGGGATGGCTCTCCCGTGCGTGCGGTCGCCCTCGTGGGGGGCGACGGTCGGTTCCTCCCCGAGGTCCCGGTGCCGTGAACGCCGCGCCGCGCGAACCTTCCTGAAGAGGAGGGAGCCCGGATGCCGGAGCGCGTCAGACTGGGGATCGTCGGCTGCGGTGGCGCGACCCAGGTCATGTATGTGCCGGTGCTCCGCCACGTCCAGGGCCTCGATGTCACCGCGCTGTGCGACTCCAGCACGGCGGCCCTGGATCGTGTGCAATCCCTGTTGCGCTTCGCGGGGCCGGTCTACCAGGACTTTGACCAGATGCTCCAGGCCGCGCGGGTGGATGCGCTGATCATTGCGACCCCGGTCCATCTGCACCGGGACCAGGTGGTCAAGGCCGCCCGTGCTGGCAAGCATGTTCTGTGCGAAAAGCCGATGGCTCGGACGGTAGCGGAGTGCGATGAGATGATCGCCGCCTGTGAGGCCGCTGGCGTCACCCTCATTGTCAGCTTCATGAAGCGTTTTGATAAGAGCATGTTGCACGCCAAGCGACTCATCGATGAGGGGCGCTTGGGCACCGTCTACCAATTGCTCTGCGACTGGCGCGGGGGTCAGTTTGCCCTTGGACCCTTCAGAACGGAGTCTCCCCCGTGGCGCACGAGCCGTGAAACCCTGGGAGGTGTCTTTCAGGATCATGGGAGCCACACGACCGACCTGAGTCGGTGGTGGCTCGGGGAGATCACGGCCGTCAGCGGTGAGTTCTCGCTCGTCGGTGAGCATTGGGACGTCGAGAACAGCGCGGTGGGCGTGTATTTGCACGAGGGCGGCGCTCGGAGCATCCACCTCATGGGCTTCGCGCACAAAGCCATCCGCGAGGTCTATCAGCTGGACGGTCGCCTGAGCACGCTGGAACTGCAGTACGGTCCGCCTTGGAGTTTCGCGTCCACCGACCCGTTCCGTATGACGCTTTACGAGCACGGTGGTCGCGTGGAAACCGACCTGACGCAGTACCACGAGGCCGTGCTGGACGTGGAGCTGACCGCCTCGGGTCGCTACAAGCGGGAACTCGACCACTTCTGCGCATCCATCCGGGAGGGGACGCGGCCGCTGACGAGCGGTGCGGACGGACGCAAGGCCATCGAGGTGGTCAACGCGGTCTACCTTTCCGCCCATCTGGGCGAGAAGGTCCGCTTACCCTTGACGATATCCCCGGATCTTGAGTGCATCTTCCGCGAGGCGCGACGGTCCAGGGGGTGAGAGGCATCTGCCCCGACGGACCGGACCCGGCCACGGGGTCCGCGGATGGACGGCGGTGCGCCGCAACGGCACGGGGGCCACAGCCGGGCTGCTTGTTTGTTCACTTGGGAAGGTCCCGGGGGGGCGTCCACAGGAGGGGAGCGGGTGTTCTCCGCGAGGACGCACCCGGATTGTGGTGGTAAACGGTTTCGGACACAGGCGCCACCTCCCTTGACAGCCTCGCCATACGTGGGACTGGCGGGCCGCTGTCAG
>JAKAUG010000463.1 GCA_021827805.1 Bacillota bacterium
GCCACCGGTCCGCGGGAGATGGTCTGGACGGCGCCCTCGAGCGTGTGGGCCGTGGCGGCCCCCGCGAGGGTCGCGGGAAGTCCGGCGGCCACCAGGACGACGGCGCAGACGAAGGAGAGCGGGATCAGAACACGCGTCAGGGCCTTGACGAAGTCGGAGTACATGTTGCCGATCGTCCCGCGCTTCGGACCGAGGGCGCGGATGAAGCCGATGGCCATGATCAGCCCGGTCGCGGGCGTGGTGAACTGGAGGAAGATGATCGCGGCCATCTGGGAGAAGTAGGACAGGGTCTGTTCCCCGCTGTAGGCCTGCCAGTTGCAGTTGGCGAGGAAGGAGGCCGCCGTGTTGAAGGCCAGCGGCCAGGCCAGGACCCCCTGGTGGTCGGGATTGAGGGGCAGATGGGTCTGGATGCGGAGCAGCAGGTACGCGAGCAGGCCCATGGGCAGGTTGAGCAGCAGGATGGTCTTGTAATACTGCTTCCAGGTCATCTGGCGCTTGGGGTCGACGCCGCCCAGACGGAAGAGCAAGGACTCGACGGGATTGAGCACGCGGTCACCCCAGACCGGTCGGCCCGTGAACACGCGGAACATGTACGTGCCGACGAAGTAGGCGGCGACCGAGACAACCATCATCAAGAGGACCACGCCGACGATGCCGAGCAGCACGGGTCATCCCTCCTGAAGCCGAACGGTGCGACACGCGCCAGGCACGCGGCAGTGCGGTGGCCGGATGGCGCGTGCCGCGGCGGAGCGGGAACGCGGGTCCGGTCCGTGGCCGGTTCCACCGCGGCAGGAGGCGCCGCGAGGTCCGCGGCGGGTCAGAAGCGCTCGGGGTGAACCATGACGTAGACGAGGTACAGCATGACCGCGATACTCAGCGCCAGGAGAATATCCATCCGCTGGACCTCCTCGCTCGGCGGCCGGCGCACAAGCCCGCGCCGGAGCGCCCCCGGGCCCCAGGCACCTACCAGGTCCCAAACCAGTCGGCCGCCTTGGCGCACAGAGCAAAGACCAGAACGAGCAGCGCTACGGCCAGAAGGTCCCCCACGGCATCGCCCCCCGGCGCCCAGTATGGCTGTGACGGGGTCGTAGTATAGGCGGCGAGGATTCGAACGGCGTTAGGATTTGCGCGGGGGATGTAAAGGATCCGTAAAGAACGCCGCGGGCGGGGGCGTCACGGGAGCCTCGCCCTACCTACTCAGGGTCGGGGAAACGGTACCCCACGCCAAGCTCGGTCAGCAGAAAGCGGGGCTCACGCGGGTCGGCTTCGATCTTGCGGCGCAGCTGGCTGACGAAGACGCGCAGGTACTGGACCTCTCCCTCATATTCCGGCCCCCAGACCCGGTGCAGGATCATCTGGTGCGTGAGCACCTTGCCGCGGTGGGTGGCCAGGTACGCCAACAACTCGTATTCCGTGGGCGTGAGGTGCACCTCCTCCCCACCGCACAGCACACGGTGGCGCGCCAGGTCGATGGTCAGGTCACGATGGCGCACCACGGGCTGGCCGACCTCTTCGCGCGCCCGCCGCAGCGAGGCGCGGATCCGCGCCAGCAGCTCGCTGATGCCGAAGGGTTTCACCAGGTAGTCGTCCGCACCGAGATCCAGGGCCCGCACCTTCTCCCGCTCCGCCTCGCGCACCGACAGCACGATGACCGGCACCTGGCTCCAGGCGCGCAGACGCGCGCAGACATCCGCGCCGTCCATATCCGGCAGGCCCAGATCAAGAATCACCAGATCCGGCGGCTCACCGGCCACGCGGTCCAGGGCCTCGGCGCCGTTCTCCGCCAGCTCCACCACGTAGCCCTCCGCATGCAGGGCTGCCCGCAGGGCGCGCCGGATCTGGGGTTCGTCGTCCACGACCAGGATGCGCTGCGCCAACGCTCGGTCCCTCCTCCGCCACCCCGCTTCTGGGCGAGCCGGGGTCCCCGGCCCTCACGTCCCACGCTTGAATGCCAGCGCCTGGGCGGCCACCGGCCAGGTCGAGGTGAAGCGGCTACCGCCCCCGGACCGGGCCTCGACCCACAGACGGCCGCCATGCGCCTCGACCAGGGCGCGCGCAATGGGCAGGCCGAGCCCGGTGCCGGAGGGGCTGCGGCCCGCGGCGCCACGCGTGAAGCGTTCAAAGATGCGCTCCGCCTCACCGGGTGGCACCCCCGGCCCGCGGTCGTCCGTCCAGAGTGCCACCAATCGCCCGTCCGCGGACAGACGGCCGCCGATTTCGATCGGCGTGTCCGCCGGCGCGTACTTGGCGGCGTTCTCGAGCAGGTTGGCGAGGGCGATGCCCGCCAATCCGAGATCGCAATCGATCTCGGGCAGTCCGTCGGGCACCCGGATGACCAGGCGGCGGGCATCCAGGCGCCGTCCGGCCTGATGCATGCCCTCCCAGACCAGGGCCTCCACCTCGCACGGCCGCCGATCCAGGCTGAGAGCGCCAACCTCGATGCGCGACATGGTGAGCAGGTTGGCGATCAGGCGGTTGAGGCGGTCGGACTCCTCGTCCACCGTGCGCAGGAGGTCGGTGCGGCCGTCGATGTCGGCCCAGACGTCGGGACGCTGGAGCGCGGTGGCCGCCACGCGGATGGCGGCCAGCGGCGTGCGCAGCTCGTGGGACACGCTGGACAGAAGCGCCGACTTCAGGGCGTCGCTGCGCCGCACCGCCTCGGCATCGGTGATCTGGCGCATCAGGAACTGCCGCTCCACGGCCAGGGAGCCAAGCCCCGCCACGGCCTCGGCCCTGCCGGGCTCAGGGGAACGCGCCAGCGGGGCCACCAGGGCCGCGGGTTCGGGGCAGCGCCGCGCCAGGGGCAGGACCAACAGGGGCGCCTGGCCGGGCTCACGCAGCACCAGGGGCCGCTCGGGCAGGGACCGGCAACGCCGCCGCACCGCCTCCAGCGCCGGCCCCTGCCAGGGCTCCGCGACGCCATCCACCGCGGGCCGGGAGGGTCCGTCGGCGCCCCAGGCGGCGACCAGGGCCCCATCCAGCGCCAGGGCCCGCGCGCAGTCCTGACCGAGGGCCGCCAGGGCTCGCCCGGGGTCCTCCGGATTGCCCACCCGGGACAGGATCCGTTCGCTGAGGTCCAGGAGCCGGCGGGTCTGCGCGGCCCGCGTCTCGGCCTGCCGCGACCGTGTCCTCGCCCGGGCCACGAGCTGGCTCGAGACCACGGCGGTGACCAGAAAGGCCACCAGGGCGAACCAGTTCGCCGGATCGGCGATCGTGAGGGTGCCCACCGGTGGCAGGAAGACGAAGTTGAACGCCAGGGCGGCCAGCACGGATGTCACCGCCCCCGACCACAGGCCCCCGACGGTGGAGGCCAGCAGCACGCCAAGCAGGTAGGTCAGCGCGACATCCGCGGGGTTGGGGTGCAGCGGCCGCAGGATCGCGGTGGCCAGCGCCAGGGCCGCGACGCCGACGACGGCTCGAGCCAGGGACCAGGGGTCCATGCCGCAGCCCCACCCTCCAGGCGGACGTCCCGAGCCCGTGCGCCTGCCGCCGCCCTGCCGGGTCCAGGCGCCCGGG
>JAKAUG010000047.1 GCA_021827805.1 Bacillota bacterium
AGGCCTCCGGGGCGGCAAGGAGTCCCAGGCGCTCGCGGCTGCCGGCTGGCGTGGCCTCGGGGATCAGGTGCGCGTAGCCCTCGACAGCCGCGGCCACGATTCGACGCAGGCCGCGGGAGCTCTGACCCGCGGGCACCCGGTAGACGGGGACCCAACCCTCCGGCCTGGGCTCGGGTCCGGCCTGCTCCACGTCCGGGGAACGAAGCTCGATCCCACCACCCGCCCTGGCGGAGACGGGCCCGTAGAGCAGAAGGCGCGCCCCGGGCCGGACCAGGCCCACCAGGTAGCCGCGGCCAAACCACACCGCGCCGAGGCGGCGGTCCTCGGTCTCAAGCTCCGCTCGCAACACGAACCCCCCGCGCGCAATCCTCCGCCCGCTGACGGAACGCACCTGCGCCAACACGAGGGCAGTGCCGCCGGGGGCCAGTTCGGCGGCCGGCGTGAAGCGTGTGCGGTCCTGGTGGGTCCTGGGCAGGTACCGCACCAGCTGACCCACGGTGCCCAGGCCGGCAGCCTCCAGCCGGGCCTGGCGCGTCGGCCCCACGCCCGGTAGCACGCTGGCGGGCAGGGCAAGGGCGGACCAGAGCGGAGCCGGGATGTCCGGGAGGTCCGCCGCAGGGGGGCTGCGCCTGTTCACCCGCCGACCACCGAGCCCGCGTCCCCCTGGGGGCGCACGCCCACCACCCGGACATCCACGTGCACGGGGCCGAGCCCCGCCTCGCTGCGGAGGGCCTCGCCCACCGCGCGCATCACGGCGCGGCACACATCCTGGATGGGACTGCCGAACGCGATGATCAGGTCGACGCTCACGCGGCAGCGCTCACCCTCCAGGTTCACCTCGGCACCATGGGGGGGCAGCTCACGCTCCCCCGCCTGGGGCCAGAGTCCGGCCAATTCCTCCCCGAGGTTGCGGGCGCCAAGAGCCACGACCCCGGGACAGCGCAGAGCGGCGGAGGAGGCCACGACGCCGAGCACGGCCGAGGCGATCTGCAGCCTCCCATCCGCCGTGGCGATCTCGTGCACGCCCGCCACCCCCACTCCTCGGACCGGGCGCCCGGTCCCACCCCGCTCGCGCCCGTCGTCCCTGTTCGCTTCGCTCCGGGCGCATCGCGGTCCTTGCCGGGCCCGGACCGCGATGCTATGATGGCACCTGCCTTCGCGCGCGGCTAGGGCCGCGCCCACGCGCCGGACCGGAAGGGGCATCTGGATGGCCAAGCGCTGTTCCCTCTGCGGCAAGGAGCCCGTCACCGGTCACGCGGTGAGCCACTCCAACATCAAGAACAAGCGTCGCTTCGAACCCAACCTGCAACGGGTCCGCCTGGAGATGGACGGGCAGGTGCGCCGCGTGCGGGTCTGCACGCGCTGCCTGCGGCGTGCCCGCCGCGACGCCTAGCTCTGGGGCGCCTCCGCCCTCACGGCGGCGGCAGATCCTCGCCCGGGAACCGATAGCGCCTTGCGCAGAAGCGACATGTGACCTCAACCCCGTCGGGCTGAGCGCGCAGTTCGGCCCGCTCGGAGGCGGGGAGGCCGCGCAGGGCCCTGAGCAGGCGCACCCTGCTGCAGCCACAGTGGAAGGACAGCGCTTGGCGGGACGTCAGGCGTAACCCGTAGTCCCCCACGACCACAGACGCGATCTCTTCGGGCGTGCGCTCCTGGTCCAGGGCACTGGTCAGCGCCGCCATGCGCGCCACGTTGGCCTCCAGACGCTCCGCCGCCTCGGGTGGGGCATCGGGCAACAGCTGCAGCAGCAATCCGCCCGCAGCGCGCACGCGCCCGCCCGAGCCCACCAGGACGCCCAGCGCCACCAGGGACGGCACCTGTTCGGACCGCCAGAGATAGGACGTGACGTCTTCGGCGATCTCCCCGGACACCAGAGGCGCGCTGCCGGTGTACGCCTGACCGCGGCCGAGGTCCCGCGCCACCCGCACCAGACCGCGGCGGCCGACGGCGCCCCCCACGTCGAGCTTGCCATCGGGCCGCGGCGGGAGGTCGGTGTGCGGATGGTGGGCATAGCCGCGGACGTGCCCCCTGGGGTCCGCGGTCGCCACCACCCCGCCCAGGGGCCCGTCACCCCGGATGGAGATGGTGATGCTCCCGCCGGGGTCGAGTGGCAGGGCAAGCAGCGCGGCCGCGGTCAGGGTGCGGCCCACCGCGGCCGCGGCGGTCGGCCAGAGATCGTGCCTGCGGCGGGCCGACTCGCAGAGGGCACGGGTTGAGGCGGCCAGCACCAGGATGCGACCGTCGGCCGCCACGCCGCGCACCGCCTCGTCGGGAACGGTTGCCCTGACCTGCCGTCGGTTCAGTGCCATGCGCCCTTTCCAAGGAAATGCGTACATGCTAACATACCTGGGCGTCCGCTTCCGGCCTCTGCCGCCTGGATCATCCGTCGGGCGGTTGTCGCCACCCAGCATCTTTCACCCAAGGAGGTCCCACCGAGGTGGCCGACCATGAACGGCGGCGAACCGAGACTCCGGTTCTCCCTGCCTCGCTGGGGCGGGCTGGGTGCCCTCGCGCGTCTGGGCAAAGGGGCACGGGCTTCCTGGCCGGCTGATCTGCTGGTCGCCGCTGCCCTGTTCGGTCTGCTCTCCCTGATCGTGCACATGGCCACCGCGGGGGCGCGGGCCGGCGCGGCTCCCGCCATCTCGCTCTCCCTGCGGGCCCTGCCGCTCTATGCGGTGTACTCGGTCGCGCGAATGGCGGCCGCCTACGCCCTCTCACTGGTCTTCGCCCTGGCCTACGGCTACGCCGCGGCGTCTGATCGGCGCGCCGAGCGCGTCCTGATCCCGATCCTGGACGTCCTGCAGTCGGTGCCCATCCTGTCCTTCATGCCGGCGGTGGTGCTGGCCCTCACCGGCCTGTTCCCCGGAAGCTCGCTGGGCGCCGAACTGGCATCAGTGCTGCTGGTGTTCACCTCGCAGGCCTGGAATCTGGCCTTTTCCTTTTACAACTCGCTGCTCACCGTACCGCCGGAGTTGCGCGAGGTGGCCCGCATGTACCGGCTCGGCTGGTGGCAGCGCTTCCGCCACCTCGACCTGCCGTACGCCACCGTCGGCCTGGTGTGGAACAGCATGATGTCCTGGGCCGGCGGGTGGTTCTTCCTGATGGCGGCGGAGATGTTCACGCTTGGGAGCCGCTCCTTCCAGGTACCGGGCCTCGGCAGCTACCTCGCGACATCCGCCGGGCACCCGAGGGCGGAGGTCGCGGGGCTGACCATGCTCGTGCTGGTCATCGTGGCCATCGATCAGCTTCTGTGGCGCCCCCTGATCGCCTGGGCCGACAAGTTCAAGGTGGAGCTGCTCTCCAACCAGACGCCGCCCCGCTCCTCGGTGCTCATGCTGCTGCGCCGCTCGCAACTCGTGGACTGGGCCAACCGGCGCTTCTTGACTCCCTGGAGCGAGGCGCTGGATCGGCTGCTCGCCCCGCAGGCGGAGCCAGCGGGCCGAGCCCACTCTGGGGGCTGGGCGCGGAGGGCAGCGGGGGTCCTGGCGGGGGTCGCGGTG
>JAKAUG010000478.1 GCA_021827805.1 Bacillota bacterium
AGGCCCTGGAGCGCTCGGACATGGTCGTGACGATCGGAGGGCTCGGACCCACCGAGGACGACCTGACCAAGGAAGCCGTGGCCCAGGTCTTCGGACGCACCCTGGTCGTGGACGACCCGTCCTGGCAGCGCATCGTGGAGCGCATGCGGGGCCGCGGGCGCCCTACGCCGAACAACCGACGCCAGGCCGAACTGCCCGAGGGGGCGCGCGCGATCCCCAACGCGCACGGCACCGCACCCGGGGTGCTGCTGGAGGCGGAGTATCCCGCCCAGGGCGGATCGGTGCCGCGGGTGGTGCTCTGCCTGCCCGGACCGCCCAACGAGTTCGAGCCGATGGTGCGCGGCTTTGTGGCGGAGTATCTGGAGGCCTACTGCGGCTCCCTGGGCCAGCGCACCGTCCTCCTCTCGCGCTCGCTGCGCCTGGCGGGCACCGGTGAGTCCCAGGTGGCGCACGACCTCCACGACCTCATCGTCGGCGGGCAGAACCCGACACTGGCCACGTACGCCAAGCCCGGCGACGTGGAGGTGCGCATCACGGCGCGTGCCTCGTCCTCCGCCGAGGCCCAGGAACTGCTGCTGCCCGTCGAGGAGGAGGTGCGTCGGCGGCTTGGGCGCTGGATCTACGGCGCGGACCACGAGACCCTGGCCAGCGCGGCGATCCGGGACCTGCTCGCACTTGGTCGCACGCTGGCGGTGGCCGAGTCCTGCACGGGAGGGCTGTTGAGCGAGTGGCTCACGGCGACCCCAGGCGCCTCCGGGGCCTTCACCCTGGGCGCGGTGGCCTACACCCCTGCCGCCAAGACGACGCTGCTCGGTGTGGACCCGCGCGTCTTGCGGGAGCATGGGGCGGTGAGCGCCGAGGTGGCCGAGGCCATGGCCACAGGTGCGCGTGCCGCGGCCGGCAGCACCTATGGCGTGGGGATCACCGGGGTTGCGGGCCCGACGGGGGGGAGCGAGCTGACGCCCGTCGGCACCGTGTTCGTGGCCGTCGCGGGGCCGGAGGGGACCACCAGCGAACGCGCGCAGTATGGGGGCGACCGCGCGCTGGTGCGGCGGCGCGCCGCCCAGCAGGCGCTGGTGGCCCTGCGAGCGCGGCTTGTGTCCGCCCAGGGCCTGGGAACGTCCCCAGGCTGAACGGCGACCGGCCACGCAAGCCCGCGGCGGCGGGCTTCAGCGCTGACGCATGACCGATCGGGGAGGGCGGATGGGGGGTCCGAGCGAGAGCGGACGACGGCGGCTACGGCGTAAGGGAGGTCTGCAGGCACGATCAGCACCCGGCGGGGGACATCGTGTGCTACCGCACAAGCCACGGGGCAGGATACGAGACTGCCCTCGGGGACATCCTGCTGCACCTCTCGCACCACTCGGCCACCTACCGAGGTCAGGTCGTGGCGGTGCTACGTTCGCTGGGCTGCGAACCGGCCTCGACCGACCTGATGGCTTTCTTGCGCAGCCGGGCGTGACACCGGTGTTGTTGGTCGGCTCGACGCCCGCCACCTCGGCGAAGGTCCACGGCAAAAGCTCCAGGATCTTGCGGCAGAAGTTCGCCATCTTGCGATCCGGGTTGTCTGCCCCGCGTTCGAGCACGCCCAGGAGTTCGTCCTGGATGGGCGCCAGGTCCCGATGCGGAACGGCGCGGGAGCCCCACCCGGCAGCGTTCCGCGCGCGGGCCCAGGTCGGTACGCAGGTCGGCCAACTCGCCCCGACTTCCCTTGTGCGCAAACACGGCTCCGCAAGCCGCCTGGGCGTCTCAAGCATCGCGGTCCGTCGGTTCCCTGTTCGGTCTCATTGCGCGAGGCCAATAGCACTGTTGCTTAGCGGGCCCGCTCCTGCTGGAGGCGCGCGATCTCCGCGCCGATCCGGGCCACGCCGTCCGGTCCCACGACCTCTGCGAGGAAGGGAATGCCGGAGCCCTTCCCCTCGCCGGCCACCCGGAGCAGGCCCAGCAGCAGGTGCTCGGGCTCCATCTCGTTGGGCACGGAGGCCGCGTTGGGCCCCCGCACGACCTGGCCGAGGCTTTCCGCCGCCTGAGCACCGAACTCGCCAGCCGCCTTCCCGAACTCGGCAGACATCTCCACGTGCCGTGGCTGTGGCGCATCCGCGCGGGCCGCGGCCGCATCCGCTCTTGCCTCCAGGGCATCCGCGTCCACGCCGATACCTTGCAACGCGGCCATGGCGATGTGCGGCCGCTCGTGCAGCAGAGCGAGGAGTAGGTGAACGGGTCGCGCGATGACCCTGTTCCGGTCCTTGGCCTCCGCGAAGGCCCGCCGCACGACGGCGGCGCAGGCATCTGACGACTTGGCGAACGTGGTACTCGTGGTGATGGTGACGTCACTGAGCGCCTGCCGCGCTTCACGGATCGCGGTAACGGGCACACGCAGTGCCTCGATCCGCTCGGCTTCGCGCTGCAGCGTCCGATCGACGCACCACGCCACCGCGAGGCTGCGGCTCCGCACCACGCCCGCCTCCACCAGCAGGTCCAGCGCCGCCACGGCGTCGCCGCGAAGCCGCGTCATCACGGGGGTGCTCGCCACCTCGGACCGCCGCTCCGCAGTCGCCTCCGACCGCCCTGGTCCCGCCCGGACGACCGTGCTAACACCTGTCCTCAGGTTCTGATCGCCCAGCCACTTCTTCGTCCCGCAGTGCACCGACAGTCGCAGCGCGGCATCTGGGCCACCGTGCTGGCGCGCCACTTCCAGCAGGGCGGTCTCGTAGGCTTCCACGAACGCGTCGAGGGCGCCGTCCTCATCGCTCTCATGGGCCGGCAGGTCGATGACGACGAAGCCCCCAGGAGCGTCCTCGTTCATCTCGACCGTGATTTCCCCCACATCCACCCCTGCCAGGACGTTCCGGAACGCTGCTTCGACGTCACGCCACTTCTTCACTTACATGCCGCCTCCTCTGTCTATGAGCCTAATGCATTACGCCATTACACTACAAGGAGCCAGGTGTTCGCATGTGTCACGCTGTAGGCCACGCCACCAGGGACATCCCGCCAGGGGGCCGAACAGCCCCCCCAAAAAAATAGGGCCGGACGGCCGTCACCGCCGAGACCATCGGAGGCCACGGACAACATCACTTCCGACAACGAAAGGGCTGTGGGCAGCCCGAGGTATTGGGGGTAGGACACACCCCAGTCCACCGCAGACGAAGAAGACGCTGCCGACATCTGTGCTGCCCTGGATCTGCTCTCAGGGCTTGACATCCCTTACCATGGGTGGGACACTGAGAATATGCAGACCAAACGGGTGATCTCGACTGGGCAGCGGGCAAAGCGCCCTGGCATCTCCGTTCGCACGCTCGCTGGGAGGCCGCTGGAAGACTTCACGCGCCGGCGCGGCTGCCCAGAAGGCAATGCCGGTTTGCGGCGCGGGAAGTTGACGCGCTTCTCCGCGCAAGGGCAGGAGCCACGGCGGCGGCACCAGCGGCTGGTGTAAGATGGGGCGCACCACCACGCGGTTCCGCTCGCAAGGGAGCGTGCAGGGGGAGGGGGGTATAT
>JAKAUG010000105.1 GCA_021827805.1 Bacillota bacterium
CGCAAGGGAGCGTGCAGGGGGAGGGGGGTATATGGACGGGGGCGCCACCAGTGCCGCCGAAGCATTCGACCGGCTCCAGGCCGGCCGGGAGTCCCCTTGGACGGCGGTTGGTAACTTCCTGGACTCCTTCTACACCGCCGACCCTCCCAAGCGCGCCGCCTTGGTCGCAACCCCGCCGGCCGCCGCGGCCGATGATGGGGCGCTTCGGTGGGCAGCATTCCTTGCGGCCAGCACAGACTGGCTTGCCCACCGCTTTGGCATGGAGCGCCCAGACTGGGTGTTACGTCCCGAGTACATCCTTCCTGAGCCGTGGTTCCTGTACCCGGAGGGGGCGCTGCGTATCTCGTCGCTGTTCTTGACGCCGCCCCCGTTCAAAGCGCGGAACATCTTCTGCGGCGACAACGCCTTGGACCGGGTGTAGGTCGATGACGCGCGATGACATCGAGCGCAATTTGCGAGCCCTGGGCGGCAAACTCGCAGAGCGCGGCATCCATGGCGAGATCATGGTGGCTGGCGGTGCCGCGATGATGCTGACCCTCGCCAACAGGGATGTCACCCAGGATGTGGACGCTTTCATTGGCGGGGAAGCTGCAGCCGTGCGCGAAGCTGCGTTGGAAGTGGCGCGCGAGCATGGCCTACCGGCGTCGTGGCTCAACGACGCCGTAAAGGGCTTCTTCTACGAAGGCACTCCCCCACACAGCCTGTGGGCGGTCTACGGACATCTGACCGTCTACATGGTCGATCCACGGTACTTGTTCGCCATGAAGGCCGCGGCAGCGCGCCCACGCGACATCGATGACTTGGTGGCGCTGGTGCGGCATCTGGGGCTTCGCCGCCCCGTAGACGGCATCGCGCTCATCGAACGATACATACCGGCCCGGCTGCAAGCGCCGAAAATGCGCTACGCGGTTGAGGCCGCCTTCGCGGCGAGCGGCCCGGCCGGAGCCCCCCCCGCATCACGGATGGCAACGACCCGCAAGCCGGAGGGAGCGACCACCCTCCAGGCGTGGGCGCACGGGTTCCTCCTCGCTCCGAGTGGTGTCATGCACTTGTGTGGCCCCGGTTCCGGCACACCCACCCTTTGCGGGAGGCACTTCGGGCCGAATGGCGCCTCGTTCATTCGACCGGCGGCCCTTCCCGGCAGGGCTCGGTTCTGCAAGGTGTGCAGGCAGGCGCTCCGCTCTCGGCGTTCGGGGTCCTGATGAGCGGGCACCGCGTGATCGGGCGGGGTTGCTGGGGGCGAGCGTGTCCGCGTCGAAGGGCTGGGCATCTTCGAGGTGGTGGAGCGCGCGGCCAAGGTCGGCCGCAACCCGCGCACGGGCCAGCATATCCACGTGCCGCCGGGCAAGGCCGCGCGCTTCCGGCCGGCCCATGGCCTCAAGGCGGGCATCGCGGCCAGCGCGTAGGTTCGGACGCCAGAGCAGGGCGGGGAGCCGTTGGTGGGGGCCGGCGGACAAAGTGCGGCCCGCACCCGTAGGGGGGATATGTCGGTGATGGATCGGATGGCGGCGGAGGTCCGCCGCGTCTTTCGTGAAGTGCGGCGTGACGTTGGGCGCGGCGGTGATTGGCGAGGCCTGGCTCTGCGCGAACTGATCGGGCGGTTGAGCGAGGAGGTCGTCGAGGGCACCCCGGCGGCAACGAAAGCGTTCGCGCTGGTTGTTGCCGTGGCGCGGCACGAGCACGCGTCGATGGGTGCCGCGGCCGAGGAGCTGGCGTATCTGTCCGGAGATCTGCTGGCCTGGGCGGTCGGTGATGTGGCCCAGCGCACGGTTGCCGCCCTTGAGAGAAGCGGCAGGCTCGACAGCCGGGATCATCGCCAGTGCGCGGGCGGCAGCGGCCCGTGCCGCGCGGTGCATACCGCGCGTGCGGCCGTGTCCGTGATGGGGCGGGATCTGGTGGGACTGGCCGAGGTGCACGATGCCCTGTGCGCCGTGCGGGCCGCCATGGCCGCAGGTGCGCAGGCAGACCAAGAAGGGCGCGTGCTCCGGCTGCTCAAGGGCGGGCCGCGGTAGGCGGGCGGGCGCCGCCAGCCTGAGCGAGCGGAGCGCGCCAAGACGGCATCCTCCGCGCCTTCTTCGGCGTGCCGACCGGCCAACGGTGGGCCGAGCCGTCGCCTGTGGGCCTTCCCCCTGGTCAGCCTAGCCGAGCATGCGCGGACGACACTCGCAGCGTTCACCGCGCCCATAGGGGGGTGGATTCGCGTGTCGGGCTCCACGGTTTCGGCAAAGGTTCGTCAACATGCCATCGATCTTGTACGGTGCCGCGCCACGTTCAAGGCCGCCGATGCGGCGGTGGGGTTGTCCGACTTCCCGGTGCGGAAATGGTGCAGGGCGGCGGGCGTCGTGTCGGCGCGGTCGCGGCGTGGGCGTTGTGGTCGAGGATCCCGCCGCCGCGTCTCCGGGGCCCGACGCCTCCTTGGCTCTCCGGATCCGTTTGGCTGACGGGTCGGCCAAGGCCACGGCGGGCGGTCTGGCCGAACGCAAAGCGGAACTGGACGCCGCCCTGACGGAGGTGGCGCGGCTGCGGGATGAACTGCACGCCATTGCGGCCAGGATGGCGGCGGCCGACCGCGGGGCAGAGGCAGCGGAGAAGCGGGCCGCCTTTGCGGAACAGCGGCTGCTGGCGTCGTTGTCCGCGCATCCGCGCTGATCCCGTTCTGGTCGCCGACGGCTCCTGTTCCAGCGCATCATGCAGTCTCCGGATGGAGGCACCTCCCCCTCACCCATAGAGGGACGACAACATGACCGGCCACACGCAGGCCATCGCCGGTGCCGCCGCGGGCGCCCTGGCCGCTGAGATATCCTGCCCGTCGGGCTGCTGCCCGTGGTCGCTGTGCTCGGGGCGGTGGCGGCCCTGCTGCCCGACGTGGACGAGCCGGGCTCGACGGTCAACCGGCGGCTGCCCATCACGGCCCGGCGCTGGGCCGCGGCCTGCGCCACCGTACCGTCACCCACAGCCTGGCCGCCCTCGCCGGCCTGACACCGCTCGCGCACCTGCTGCTGGTCCATGCGGCATGGACGTGGCTGGCCGTCGGCGCTGTCGGGTACGGCAGCCACCTCTTCTGTGACCTGCTGACACCTGCGGGCATCGACCTGTTCCGGCCCGCCGGCGGTCGGGTGCGGCCCCGGTCCCGTCACAAAGGCCCCGTGGGGTTCCTCAAAAGGAGGGTGCGTCCGTGGTCTTCGTCCTGGACCGGCGCAAGAAGCCGCTGATGCCTCGTATAACTTCAGACTTCGGCTCGTCTTGCGTCTTGCGGGGCTCACCCGTTGTGCACGCAAAGGTGCGTGCATCTTCGTTGGTGGAGGATGATCGGCACCGTTCCCCTTTTCATAGTCTTTCGTTTCCGACCGCCAGAGCGGCCAGTTTCCGACTCGAAGGTTCCTGCTTCGTAGCAGCCGGTTTCACCAGGCAGTTCTCCTGGCCAGAGCCTTCTGCTCCACAGGCGTTTAGCGTCTCCGGGGAACTCCCGGCGACGAGCGACGCCAGGTTCCGCG